>CAYQFB010000109.1:0-3316 GCA_964416705.1 uncultured Alphaproteobacteria bacterium | reverse complement strand
CAAATGTTGCTATACAATATGCCAGTTTACATCAAACAAACTCAGTACTTTTACTGTCAATTTTATTATTCGCTTATTTCAAATCAACTATAAAAGGAATTTAATATGAGCAAAAAAAAACTTATTTTTGAAGGATCGGGCGCAATAGAACGTTTAACACTCAGTTTGGCCGCAGAATTTGCCCCAAAAATTAGAGTTAATTGCATAGCACCTAGCTTAACTGCCTCAAAAATATCACAAAAAATGATTAGTACCGAAACTATAAGAAAGGCAATGGAGAATATGTATCCAATACCAAAAATAGGCCGTGGTGAAGAGTTTGCAGATTTATCAAGTTTTCTTTTAAGTGGAAAAAAAGCTGGATTACTGTACAAATATTACATATTGATGGTGGTAGATCTACACTAAGAATAAAAGCATGAAAATATTCTCATTATTTTTAATTTTAATTTTTTTTAATATATCTTCAAATGCAGAAGTTTTCCCAATTCCAGATGATAATGAAGTAAGCTTTGATGTATTAAGAAAAAACAAAATAATTGGGAACTTAACTATAAAATTTATTAATAATAAAGAAAATTTAATTTTACATTCCATTTTAGATATTGAGGTTAAGGTTTTATTTATTCCAGCTTATAAATTTTTTCAGGAAACAAAAGAAACCTGGCAGAATGGCAATTTCATATCAATTGACGGTTTTACTGACTTTGAAGATGATAGAGAATATAAAATTGATGGTAAGGACGAGAATGGAGTTTTTATAGCTACTGGAATGGATGGCTTACTTGAATTAGATGAAAATATTGTTCCACTAAATTACTGGAATAAGCAAATGCTAAAAGAAAAAAAGGTATTTGATACGCAAAAAGGAATTGTGAGAGAGATAAGTGTCCAAAAATTAAAAGAAGAAAAAATAAAAATTAACAATTCTAAAATAGAAGCGGAAAAAATCATTTTTAATGCTTCAAAAAATCCCAAAGATAAAGGGCCTTTTCCAGAATATACTTTATGGTATCATGGCGATGAGCTTTTAAAAATAGAATTTAAAAATCCCAAGGATAAAAAAACTATAGTTATCATAAGAAATGATTGGGAATAATAAATGCCTACCAAAATAATTTGGATTACTGGAGGTTCTTCAGGGATTGGATTTTCTACAGCAAAACATTTTTTAAATAATAATTGGATTGTAATTATTAGTTCAAGTAATAGTGATAAATTAAATAAAGCCAAAGAAAGACTTCTCAAAGAAAATAATAGTGAAAACCTCTATACGGTTAAATGTGATATAACAAATAAAAATGAAGTAAAAAAAACTATTTTATTTATAGAAAATGAAGTTGGGCAAATTAATATAGCACTACTAAATGCAGCTGCTTATTCTCCAAATAAAAATCAAGAATTTGATATAAATAATTACGAATTACTTATTGATGTTAACTTAAAAGGTACTCTTTATTGTATAGATGTCCTTAAAGATGTAATGAAAAATAGGCTTAATACTATAGCTATTGTATCATCGCCAATTGGTTATAGAGGTTGGCCAACTTCAGGTGCTTATGGAATGACTAAAGCCGCTCAATTAAATCTTTCAGAAAGTTTATTTTTTGATTTTAAAAAAATTGGAATTTCAATCAAAGTAATTAACCCAGGCTTTATCGATACTGAAGCTACCAGATTAAACTCTTTTAAAATGCCTTTTTTAAAATCTGCTGAATTTGCTGCTGAAAAAATATATAGAGGTCTGGTTTTTAAAAGAAGATTTGAAATTTATTTCCCTTTTACTATAGTGTTCATAGTAAAGATTTTAAGAATTCTACCTTATAGAATATACTTTTATCTATGGAAAAAGATTGGTAATTTTTAATTAAATTCACCTATATAAATATTCAATCCTTTAGCTACTTCTATAAGTGGGTCAGCCTTACTTAATGTTTGAGATCTTCCAGCAATACGATCTAGCGAAACATCTTTTACACTTCTATCTTGCCAAACAACAACCCTATTATATTTCTTGTTTGCGATTAAATCCACCGCTTTAACTCCAAATGCACTTGCAATAAGTCTGTCTCTATGAGTTGGTTGGGCACCTCTTTGAACATGACCAAGAACTGTAACACGTGTCTCTGCATCAGTAAGTTTATAAATTTCATCACCTAAATAAGCGCCAATACCACCTAATCTCACTTGACCATCCGCAAACTTAACTGTAGCTTTTTTTCCATCTTCTTTTTTAACTGCTTCTGCAACAACTATGAGAGCATGATTTCTACCTTTACTTCTAATACTGTCGATGTGGTTAGCAATTCCTTTTATTGAGTAAGGTATTTCAGGAATTAATATTACATCAGCTCCACCAGCTATGCCTGCATTTAATGCTATATGTCCCGCATCTCTTCCCATAACTTCTAATATCATTGCTCGTCTGTGACTAGCTGCTGTAGGTTGCAACATATCAAGAGCATTTGTGGCAACATCTACTGCTGTGTCATATCCAATAGATAATTCATTATGTTTAACGTCATTATCAATAGTTTTTGGAATACCTATAAAATTTATATTTCCCTTACTTGTTAGAGATTGTAAAATTTTCAAACTTCCATCGCCACCAATCCCGATCAGGGCATCTAATTGTAATTTTTTATAATTCTCAATAATAAGTTTAGAAACTTCAAATCTTTTTCCTTCTTTTAAAATAGTTCCAAATGGATTTCCTTTGTTATTAGAACCTAAAAAAGTCCCCCCCATTCTCATTAAATTTCCATCAAAAATATCAGGCTTTAATTCAACTACATCAATTGGATCCTTCATTAAGCCTAAAGTTCCATCTCTTAATCCATAAACTTTCCATCCATATTCATTTGTTGCACGAAGGGTTACAGCTCTAATAACTGCATTTAAGCCTGCACAATCTCCTCCACTTGTTAAAATACCTATTTTTTTTACCACGACAGGCTTATATACTATTATTTATTAAGATAAATTTTTAATTTTATGGATGATGATACTAAATTATTAAAAAAACTTAAAGAATATGAACAAGAACATTCTGACCTTGATCAAATTTTAATACAATTACAAGAAAAACATACTGTTGATTTTTTACAAATTCAAAGATTAAAAAAAAGAAAGCTAGTCTTAAAAGATAGAATTTCTAATATTAGAAATGAATTAGAGCCAGACAGTATTGCTTAAAGAGAATTTTTTACAAACTTTACTGCCTTAGGAAGATAATCTTTTAAAATATTTAATTTTGTTTTTAACTCTGGAATTTTTGAAACTCTTTTTAAATTTGAGTCTAAAAGATCTTCTAGCA
>CAYQFB010000108.1:0-3366 GCA_964416705.1 uncultured Alphaproteobacteria bacterium | reverse complement strand
AGCGTAGAAATAGTGCATAAAATTAGTTATATTGAAAAAAAACAAATATATAAAAGGGCATTAGATATTAAAAATGAAAATAATTAGCAATTTAGTTTTATGTTGTTTAGTTTTTTTATCTCTTTATGCGTGCAGTCCAGCTAACATTCTAGCAACTGGGAGCGGGAGTGCTATGGTAATTGCAGAGGGTGAACGTAGCATGGGTTCTGTAATTGATGACGCAACAATTAAGGTTAACATCGCGGCAAAATTTATAAATTCTGAAGATAATTTATTTATAAATATAAGTACAACCATACTTGATGGAAGAGTTTTACTAACTGGATTAGTAGATAGCCAAGAAATAAGAATAGATGCGGTTAGAAAAGTATGGGAGGTTGAGGGTGTTCAAGAAGTAATAAATGAAATACAAGTTGGAAACAGGGCCACTCTAAAAGAATATGCTAATGATTTGTGGATTAACACACAAGCAAAAGGACTTGCTGCAAAAGCTGTTGGGTTAAGAGTGGTAGGTTATAATTTTGAAACAATTCAGGGAAAAGTTTATATTGCAGGAATTACATCTAGACCAGAACAGGTAGAAGATCTTATTAATGCAGTGAAAACTATTAAAGGTGTAAAAGAAATAGTTAATTACGTTATAATTAAAGAAAAATAACTAGCCTATTTTAGCGCCAATTTTTTCACCACCCAATATATGTATATGAAAATGCTGAACCTCTTGGCCACCATCAACCCCTGAATTAGAAATAATTCTGTAACCACTCTCTTTAATGCCAAGTTTTTCAATAACAACATCGATTTTTTGAAAAAAATTTACAACAATATCCTGCTCATAATTTGAAACAAAGTCTGAAAAATCAACACACTTTACCTTAGGTATTCCAAGAATATGTACTTTTGAAATAGGGTTTATGTCTTCAAAAAATAACACGTCTTTATCTTCATAAATTTTATTACACGCTATTTTACCATCAATTATTTTTGCAAAAATATTATTGTTATCGTACATTTTTTCTTTTTAATATTTCTTTTTCTAACTCATTGAGTTTAATTTTTTTCGCAGAAAGCAGAACAAATAAATGATAAATTACATCAATTGCTTCTTCTGTTGTTCTTTTTTTAGAGCCTTTTAAAAAATCAATTATTAATTCAGCGGATTCCTCACCAAATTTTTGAGCTATTTTTTTTTCACCCTCTTTGAATAGTGTTCTGGTATATGAATTTTTATTTTTAGATGTCTTTCTCGACTCTATTGTTTTGTATAAATCTGAAAATGAATCTGACATTTATATTCTCACTTCAATGTTATTTTTTTTTAAAAATTGTTTTACTTCCAATATACTAATTTCATTAAAATGAAACACTGAGGCCGCAAGTAAAGCGTCGGCTTGACCAATTTGAGCGCCTTCATAAAAATGCTCTATTATCCCAACTCCTCCACTTGCAATAAGAGGAACATCAAGTATTTTGTTGGCTTCTCTTAAAAGTTCTAAATCAAAACCGAGCTTTGTTCCGTCCCTATCCATCGATGTCAACAAAATCTCACCTGCACCTAATTTTTGTGTTTTTTCTAACCAGCTTAAAGCTTCAATATTGGTATTTATTGTTCCTCCATGAGAGTAAACCATCCAAGATGGGCCAATTTTTTTTACATCAATAGCAACTACTATGCATTGGCTGCCAAAATGCTCAGAGGCATTTTTAATTATATTTGGGTTATCGATTGCAGCAGAGTTAATTGATACTTTATCTGCTCCAGCCATAAGAGAGTCTTTGATGTTCTTAATAGATTTTATCCCTCCACCAACAGTTAAGGGGATGAAAACTTCCTCAGCTGTTTTTTTCAAAACACTAAGCATTGTATCTCTTTCTTCAAGAGAGGCACTAATATCTAAAAAACAAATTTCATCTGCTCCATTTTCAGAATAAAATTTTGCCTGTTCTACCGGATCTCCTGCATCTACAAGATCGATAAAATTAATTCCTTTAACAACCCGTCCATCTTTTACGTCCAAACACGGAATTATTCTTTTTTTAAGCATTTGTGCTAAGTAGTTTATCTGCCTTCTTTAAATCAATACCGCCAACATAATAAGCCTTCCCCGCAATGACGCCTTCTAATTGTGGTGTTTGAATTTTTTTTAACCCCTTAATGTCCTGCATATCTTTTAGCCCTCCCCCGACAATAAGTTTTTTTATGGTTAATGATAAATTTAAAGAAATCATATTTAAGTTTAATCCAGATAACATACCGTCATTTTCTATATCAGTAAGCACATATCCTCTTATTTTTGTTTTATCGTAGTGTTGAAAAAGATTAGCAGGTGTAAAAAGGCTTTTTTGTAGCCATCCATTTATCATTATGTTGTCACCTAAAATATCAAGGGCAACATATATATTGTCTTGGAAAGACTCAGAAAGTTCAGTTACTTTTTCTGTGTTTTTTACTGCGTAAGACCCTATAATTAAATAATTTATACCTAATTCAAAATATTTTATTGCAATCTTATTATCTCTAATTCCTCCACCAAGTTGGATAGGGATTGAGATAGATTTTCTTATTTTGTGAATTATTTTGGTGTTAATATCAATTCTTCCAAAGGCCGAGTCAAGGTCAACTAAATGCAGCCTTGTACATCCTTGGTCTTCAAAGTATTTAGCTTGGTCAACTGGATCAGGGTTAAAAATTTGACTAGTGTTATCTTTACCTTTTTTTAACCTAACGCATTTATTATCTTTTAAATCAATTGCTGGAAAAACTTTCACTATATATTTCTATAATAATAATAACCCTTAATTGGATTTCCGTTCACAAAAGCATATGTTGGATTTTCTCCCCACCTAATAAAACCCTTGCTTTCAAAAAGTTTTATTGCTGCAGTTTGTGTTTCTCTTATATCTAACTGAATATTGATCTTGTTGTTTTCTTTAGATTTTACAATTGCATAATCTATCATGGCTTTAGCAAGTCCGTATCCTCTTGCCCAAGGAGCAACAAAATGGGATTTTATGCTTGAAATTGTTTTTTGTGCTTCATTGTTTGGTGGATAAAAAGAAAGCTGCATTGATCCAGCAATATCACCATTTAATCTTCCTACTATTAATGTATTTGTATTTACAAGCAGCATGGAGTTCCAATATTTTTTTAATACCTCTCTTGGTGGAACGGTAATCCAACCAAAGCCTCCCCCGGCTTTAATTGCTTGTTCTGTGTTATAGCAAAGGTCGGCAAGATCAGTGTTTGAAATTTTTTCTAAAGCATCAACACTGATGTTGATTTTTTCTTTTGCTAAAATAGTCATAGGTTTATAAATTCTTTTATAATGTTAAGTCCCTGAATAGAGCTTTTTTCAGGATGAAACT
>CAYQFB010000107.1:2806-3370 GCA_964416705.1 uncultured Alphaproteobacteria bacterium | reverse complement strand
AACCATGCCTGTATTCGGGGGTCGTGAAATGAAGACGATCTTCTTGACCTCATCTCGTAAAGGATTGAGTAATAAGGAACTTCAAGCTCAACCCTTGGCTGGAACACTTCTATCTATTCCTGTTGATGTAAGAGGGCACCAAGTATACTCATTTGGGGGCTAACTATTTTGCAGGAAAAAGTTCTAGTAGAATTAGTAAACGCAAATTGGTTTCAATCCTATGTTTTGGAGCTGTAACCTATTAAGACTAAAGGGGATCGGAGAAGTTTGGCGGAGGGAGCGGGATTGTGTCTCTTCACTCCAAAGCATCGCAGTTCTTTTTTTTAACCAACCTAAGTTTATCTTCAGGCAAGTTCAGTAGCACCTTGTGTAGCATTATTGATACGATTTGTGAATCCCCTTTAGTCCACTCAGGTCCACTTCAGCCCCTTCTGACCCTCTTCAAAACCCCTCTAGGATCCGTCCAGAGCTCTCTACAGAGTCACTATATACGCCTTGGTTAGGTACTAGAGTTTGCTGATGGGGCTGTGACGGTCACTCTGGGTGTTTTAGGTGTGCTTAGGT
>CAYQFB010000107.1:0-2796 GCA_964416705.1 uncultured Alphaproteobacteria bacterium | reverse complement strand
GGTTTCTAGGTACACTCAAGCACTCCCTCAGAATCTCTCTAGATACCATTTTAAAGCTCATTCAGAGTCACTATATAGACCTTTGTCAGGTGCCTAGAGTTTTCTGATGAGTCTGTGGGAGTCATTCTGGGGGTTCTAGGGGTGCTTAGGTAGGGGAACCCCCTTTAGGAGATTTGGTTATTTTTATTTATAGTCAGGGGCACATGGGAAGGGGTTTGGAGATTGAAAGAACTTCTGAGGTCCAATGATTTGGTTCTGATATCTTGGATAAGGTCTGTTTTAAATGAGGCTGAGATTGAACTCTTCGTGTTGGACACAGAAATGAGCGTCTTGGAAGGTAGCGCCAACGCCATCCCGCGCAGAATAATGGTTGCTGAGGAAGATCATGCCAATTCACGACAGATACTGAAGCACGCACAATCTGAGGTGGACGGGTTGGATCTATTTGATTAGTCGCACGTAACCATTGGAAACGATGAAATTGAGGGGGCGGCAGGTCAGGTATAATTATACCGTTGCTCTTGATAATCTGTTGGTAGTGTCGCTACCACGCTTAAATTATGAAGCTGCAAATAAACAAACTAGATTGAGTTTAAAGATAAACTTAAGTGCTCTCGAGTGTTTTCATCTTGGAAGAGCTGGCTCGAAACAAATTTTTCGATGGACGTACCACTCTCAGCCATAGCAAAATTTAAGTGGTTCTTTGCCTTATCAGAGTCACGCAATTCGTTGTAACCTGAGGCTTGATAGAAAAGACTGGTTCTGGTTTCGATTTGCATTTTTTTGAAGCTAGAAATAGCGCTTTCATATTGTTTAAGTAGGTATAGACAGAGCCCTTGAGTTTCAAAGAGTAAATCCGAACAAAACGGGTCAATCCTCATAGCTCGTTCAATTTCGGCCAATCCTCGCTCGGGCTGTCCGAGGTAGCATAATAAAACGGCGTACCTTGCAATATGGAAAGTATCGCTTGGACATATTTCGATAGCTTTTTCGTGATGGAAAATTGCAGTGTCCATATCTCCTTCAATAAGGAGTTTCACAGCCCCCATTATACGATGGGCCTCAGGATCATTTGGATCTAATTCCATAGCTCTGTTGAGAGATTCATAAGCTTGGTCAAACCAGTCGTCTGGCACTTCATCGGGAGACCATTCTGCAACATTAGCCAAAGAACAGGTTTTCCATGCATGTGCTCTTGCATAGGAAGGATCGATCTCGGCAGCTTTTGTGAACAGGCTTAATGCTTTTTTATTGTTCTCCGCACAAACAGAACTCTTCCTATGAAACTCTAGACCTTGAAGCACAAGATCATAGGCCCTCATATCCTCAGGCTTAGCGTTGGATAATTTTCTAACTTGATCTCTTTCCACATTTCCAACGATAGTTGATACGATAGTTTGCACCAATTCGTCTTGGATATCGAATATTTCGTCTAGGCTGGTGTCGAAATTATTAGACCAAATAGTATTACCATTCTCAGTAGATAATAGGGATGCTACAACGCGGATTTTTTTCCCTAATTTTCTGACTTTCCCCTCTAGCAAATACTTAACGCCTAATTCCTCCCCAATTTCTGAAGGTGTCTTCTCCTTTGAAGAATACGTAAAGCTCGCATTACTTGATATTACAAATAACTTTTTATACCGTGAAAGTGCAGAAATTAAATCTTCTGAAAAACCTTCACAAAAGTACTCTTGTTCGTCATCGTTGCTCAAATTTTTGAACAACATAACGGCTACCGAGCCTGGTTCTGCCTCGTCAACCTTAGTTATCGGAGTGTCTTGAGAGCTGGTAACGTTTCTTGTTGC
This sequence comes from uncultured Alphaproteobacteria bacterium, assembly GCA_964416705.1. GTDB lineage: Bacteria > Pseudomonadota > Alphaproteobacteria > HIMB59 > CACPNW01. The sequence goes on along the minus strand of CAYQFB010000107.1, from coordinate 988 downwards.
ACCCTTGCATTTAAGAATATTGTAGGCCTTGATTGGTCTGCCGATATTTTTTAGCTCTAATTCACCTGCATCCTCGTATGATACCTTTACTTTTAAATTGACCATGTCGAACGTACTTTGAGAAATACAAATACCATCGATAAGGGCTTGTGCTTCTAACCGTGCAGCAATGTTAACAGCATCACCAAAAAGATTTTCGTCTGAAATCATTACATCCCCAACATTGATACCGACCCTAAAACTCATTTTGTCGTTATCCTCAGACATGATGTTCATTGCTTGAGATCTATTTTGTATCTGAACGGCACACTCCGCGGCCCTTACTGGGCTTGCAAACTCAGCCAAAACGCTATCACCGGCAGTGTTAAAGATTCGCCCTTCATATTCTTCAATAATTGTATCTATAAATTCTCTTCGTTTTTTTAGATTATCTAACGTTCGGGCCTCGTCTTCAGCCATCAATTTACTAAAGCCAACAACGTCCAAAGCAAAAACAGTACTAAGTTTGCGTTCCATAATAACCTTGGCCAATGATAACTACGTTAGATGTAAACCCGGTGAGCTCACTGACAACACCTTTAATAGACTAGCTGGTGTAACTAAGTTTCATCAGCTTAATATTATAAAAAATAACCGAGGGAACTTGTCAACTCATACTAATCTAGATTTCTGACATCAGCCTCATAATCTGAAGGTCGTAGGTTCAAATCCTACCCCCGCAACCACCTTTACCGAACTCCGATACACTTCAGGAACAGCCGCTCCATTTGGAGCGGCTTTTTCGTGTCGATCAGAGGTATTGGCGAGACTGACCGTGTTGACAATCTCGCCGATGAGCTCGATCTCGAAGCCGTCGTCGAGGGGCTGCACCTTGATGCTTTCAATGAGGGTGCGGAGGGTTTCAGCGGCTTCCGTCCGTGTATCCGGCGCATTCAGCGCTTCAAATCAGCCGGCTCCGCGCAACGCTTTCTTTCGATCCATGCCGCCG
>CAYQFB010000106.1:1358-3401 GCA_964416705.1 uncultured Alphaproteobacteria bacterium | reverse complement strand
GCAAATTCACCTTGGGCCCCTGCATTTGGTTGTAATGATATTGCATCAAATCCTGTTATATCTTTAAGCATAGATATTAACTCTCTCATCATTTGATTATAACCTTCTCTTTGATGTTTTTCTAAAAAAGGATGGGCGTTTGCAAATCCTGGGAGCGTTATTGGTAACATTTCTGAGGCTGCATTTAATTTCATAGTACATGAACCAAGGGGAATCATTGATCTATTAAGTGAAATATCTTTATTTTCTAATTTTTTTAGATATCGCATAATTTCTGTCTCAGAATGATAAATATTAAATATTGGATGAGATAATATTTTATCTTTTCTAAGAATATCCTCGTCATTAAAAATAAGGTCAAGATTCTTTTCAATTTCGTTAGTATCTATTTTTTTATTAGTTATATTAAAAAAAGAGATTAGATTATCGATGTCTTCTAAAGTTGTAGTTTCATCAATAGTTATTGAAAATTTTGTGTTGTTAATTAGTCTAAAGTTAATTCCCTCTTCTACTGACTTATTAAACCATTCTATAGCTTTAGGGTCTTCAATAACTATTGTATCAAAATATTTATTAGATTTAATTTTATAATCTAATTTTTCTAATGATTTTTTAAGATATCGAACATTATGATTAATAGTTAAAGCAATATTTTTTAACCTTTCAGGTCCATGATAAATAACGTAAGCTGCAGCAATTATTGCTAACAATGCTTGAGCAGTACATATGTTACTGGTTGCTTTTTCTCTTCTTATGTGTTGTTCACGAGTTTGAAGAGCCATTCTGTAAGATCTTTTATTGTTTCTATCTACTGATACGCCTATTAATCTACCTGGCATTAATCTTTTAAACTCATCTTTAGTTGCAAAAAATGCTGCATGAGGTCCTCCTAAACCCATAGGAACTCCAAAACGTTGAGAACTACCAATAACAATATCAGCATCATATGAGCCTGGAGAATTCATAATAACCATACTCATAATATCTGCAGCAACAATGCTTACAATTTCTTTAGATTTATTGCTTGTAATAAGTTTTGCTAAATTTTCAATTTCTCCGTAAGTATCAGGATTTTGTATCAAGCAACCAAAAGTATCTTCGTTTGGATTACCTTCGATAATTGTTATTCCAAGAGGATTGGCTCTTGTTCTTAAAACAGATAAAGTTTGTGGATGACAAGAATTTTGAATACAAAAAGTGTTCTGTTTATTTTTTTTAATCTTATAGGCCATCATCATAGCTTCTGCAGCGGCAGTACTCTCATCTAATAAAGATGCGTTAGCAATATCCAATCCAGTAAGATCAATTATCATTTGTTGAAAGTTCATTAACATTTCTAAACGACCTTGAGAGACTTCAGGCTGATATGGTGTATAAGCAGTATACCAACCAGGATTTTCAAGAATATTTCTCAAAATAACACTTGGTGTCACAGTATTATGATAACCAAGACCAATATATGTTTTTTTAAATTTATTTTTTAAAGATAAAAGTTGCATATTAACTTTATTAAATTCTTCTGACATGCCTGGTCTTAATTTTAATTTATCTTTAAATAAAATATGATCAGGGACAGTTTTTTGAATTAGTTCATCAAGATTTTTACATTTTATTACTTCTAACATTGAAGCTATATCATCATTTCTTGGCCCAATGTGTCTACTTGCAAAAGTATTTATATCGATCATATTATTTTTCCAAAAATTCTAAATACTGATGTAAAGACATCAAACTATTATATTGTTCTAGATTAGAAACTTTGATTTTGAATATCCAACCTTTAGTTTCAGCATCTTGATTAATTAAAGAAGCATCATTTGATAAATTATTATTTATTTCTGTAACTTCACCATCTAATGGTGAATAAATATCTGAAGCAGCTTTTACAGACTCAATAACACATAATTCTTCTTTTGCTTTCACATTTTTACCTACAGTAGGTAAGTCTACAAAAACAATATCACCCAAACTTTCTTGAGCATGATTTGTAATACCAACAGTTGCAGTATCACCATTAAGTTGAACCCACTCATGCTCTTCTGT
>CAYQFB010000106.1:0-1258 GCA_964416705.1 uncultured Alphaproteobacteria bacterium | reverse complement strand
TATTAATCTCCTTTTTTATAATTTTTTTTCACAAATGGAATTTTTTCAAGTTTAATTTCTTCATATTTATCACGAACATTAACGTATTTTTTTTCAGAAATATTTGAAAGTTTATTTATGTAACCAATTCCAATAGATTTTTTTAAAATTGGTGAGTAACAGCCACTCGTAATAAATCCTATTTCTTTTTTATTATCATTATGAATAGTCATTTGATTCCTTAATATGATTTTATTTATTGGACTTAATCCAATTTTTTTTACTGATGGATTTGAACTTATTTCCTGCGATAAAATTTCAGAACAATTTAAATTATTATCTTGTAATCTTTGCTTATCTAAAGCCCATGACAAACCTGCTTGTATAGGGTTTATATCTTCATTTATTTCATTGCCGTATAAACTAAGACCCGCTTCTACTCTTAGTGAATCACGGCACCCTAAACCGCACAACATTACATTACTATAATTAAGAATTTCACTCATTAATTTTTCTGCCTTATTATTTGATATTGATATCTCAAATCCATCTTCACCAGTATAACCAGATCTAGAAATAAAAAGATCGTTATTATCATACTTAACAATTTCAATATTTAAAAAATTCATAGATGTAGGTATTTTTAATATTGAACTAATAGAAGAAAAGGAACCAGGACCTTGTATTGCAATTAAGCACCTGTCTTCAATAATTTTAAAATTTGAAATAGTTTTATTAAAAATTTCATTAATAATTTTTTTTCTTGATGAATTATAAACTATATATACAAATTCTTTGTTATCAAATCTAATTTTTGAAAACATAATATCATCGACAATTCCACCATTAGAATTTAAAATAAATGAATAGTGACACTTATTTGATATTATGTTTTTTATATTTAGAGGTATGTAAGACTCTAAAGCAGAAATATTTTCTTCATTCAGAGGAATTAAAATTTGACCCATATGAGAAACATCAAAGACGCCAGTATGATTTCTTACATGTATGTGCTCATTTATAATGCCTTGCTTATAATTAATTGGCATATCATAACCAGCAAAAGGTACAAATTTAGCATAATTTTTTTTATGAAAATCTTTTAAATAAATATTTTTTAGAGCTTCTTCAGTCAAAATGACTCCTGTTTAGCCCTCTCTGTATATTTACCTGAGAGTTTTTACTCCTTCGGTAGAGATTAATCTCTTTTCCAGATTTTTTTTCTAACGGTCCTTTTTGCCTGAGAGTTTCCGGGGTCGTTGCTCCTTCGGCTCTGTAG
>CAYQFB010000105.1:0-3412 GCA_964416705.1 uncultured Alphaproteobacteria bacterium | reverse complement strand
AAGGTAAGATTATACCAAGTAGAATTACAAATGTTTCAAGAGGAAAGCAAAAAGAACTATCTCTAGCAATAAAACGAGCAAGATTTTTATCTCTAATGTCTTATACAAATAAGTTTACAAATTAATATGAAGATTATTTTAACGACGAACATAAAAAAACTTGGTAAAGTTGGTGATCTGGTAAATGTCAAGGATGGTTATGCAAGAAATTTTTTACTACCAAACAAAATGGCGCTTAGGGAAAATAAAAAAAATTTAGAATTTTATGAAGGAATTAAAGAAGAAATTAAAATAAAAGAAAATAATAAGTTAAAGCAAGCAAAAAAGACAATTGAAGATATAAAAAAACTAAACATTCAGTTTAAAAAAGAGGCTGATGAAAAAGGTCAACTGTATGGCGCAATTTCAAAAAATGAGATAATTAATTTACTTAAAGAGAATAATATTAAAATTCATTCTGATGATATAATTATATCAGAGCAAATTCGATCTATTGGTGAGCACGAAATATTTGTGAACCCTTATATAGATATCAAAGAGTCAATATTAATAAAAGTTTCTAAAAACTAATTTTATTCACATTTTATTATATAGATATTAACCATTAATATTTAAAAATCGATAAGACTTATTGTTATAATTTATTTTTTTATTAAGAAATAAATGTGCAAACAAATGAAGTCATAGATTTAGGTAAAAATAACCAAGTTAAATCTGAATTTTTCTCAAATATAGATGCAGAGCAAGCACTAATAGGTTCAATTCTTTGGGATAATAAGAACTTTGAAAAAGTTGCAGATTTTCTAGAAAATAAACATTTTGTTGATCCTAATAATCAGATAATTTTCAAAACAATCTCAATGTTATTAAACAAAAATATGCTTGTTTCACCAATAACTTTAAAAAGTTATTTACCATCAAATGATATAGATTTTGATAATTTAAAATATCTTAATCAAATAAAAGATAGTGCTCCATCAACACAAAATCCATATCAATATGGAAAAATAATATATGATTTACATATTAAAAGAAATTTAATTGCAATTGGACAAAATCTTATAACCGATACATCTGAAAATGAAGATAATGCAGATGGTAGTGAATTAATTGAAAAAGCAGAAAATGATCTTTATCAATTATCTCAAACAGGAAATACTGAAAGAAAATATTCATTTTTTAGAGAAGCGCTAAAAAATGCTGTAAATATAATAAATGAAGCTTTTAAAAGAGATGGTAAAATTGCTGGTCTTGCAACTGGACTAAAAGATTTAGATAAAAAGCTTGGTGGCCTTCATAAATCTGATTTAATAATAATAGCTGGTAGACCTTCAATGGGAAAAACTGCTTTAGGTACAAATATAGCCTTTAATGCAGCTGAGAAATTTAAGGAACTAGAGAATGAAGATGGTGATAAAATACTTATTGAAGGAGGTAAAGTAGTCTTTTTTTCTTTGGAAATGTCATCTGAACAATTGGCCACAAGAATTTTAGCTGAACAGTCAAAAATATCAGGTGACAAAATGCGTAAAGCTGAATTATCTAAAGATGATTTTAAAAATATTGCTAACATTAGTTCAAAATTAGAAAACTTAAACTTAATAATCGATGACAATCCAATTTTAACAATTCCATCACTTCGATCAAGAGCAAGAAGATTAAAAAGATTACATAATATTAATTTGATAATCATTGATTATCTTCAACTTATGTCAGGAAGTGCAAATAAAAAAAACGATGGAAGAGTTCAAGAAATATCAGAAATAACAAGAGGTTTAAAAGCAATTGCTAAAGAATTAAATATTCCAATAATTGCTCTTTCACAATTATCAAGACAAGTAGAGCAAAGAGAAGATAAAAGGCCACAGTTAGCTGATTTAAGAGAAAGTGGAACAATAGAACAAGATTCAGATGTAGTTATGTTTATCTTTAGAGAAAGCTATTATCTTGAAAGAATGGAGCCAATAAAAAAACCAGAAGAGTCAGAGGATAAATATGATGAGAGACATAATAGATGGCGTGATTTATGTGAAAAAGCTCATAATACAGGTGAAATCATAATTGCAAAACAAAGACATGGTCCAATTGGTACAATAAAAGCTCACTTTGATCCAAATTACACTAAATTTAGTGATTTAACTGTAAAAGATTATGATAATATAATCGAGTGACTTGATATTGCACAGTTTAAATTTATCAAAACTTAATGATTAATTAAAATAGGTAATTATTATTTTTTAAGTTAATTGTAAAAATATCAATCATGAATTTCTAACTTCTAAATGCAGAAGAATGGAGGAAAGAATTGTCAAATTTAAGATTAAGTTTTTTAATTATTTTATCTTTAACGATGATAATTTTATCATCTATCAATATTAAAAATTTTAGAATTGATGCATCTTCAGATACATTAGTTGCAAAAAATGATCAAGATTTTTTGTATTATAATAGCTATAGTAAATTATTCACATCAGAAAATTTTTTAGTTCTAGCTGTTAAAAACGACGGTGAGATTGATAGTAAATTTGTAGAAAAATTTGAGTTTCTGTCTAAAGAAATTTTAAAGATCAAAAAAGTCAAAAGAGTTTTTAGTTTTATTGATGCTCCAATTCTTTTTTTAAATAATACATCATTGAATTCATTAAGTGCTGATAATATAGATACAATACAAAATTCTAACTACAATTTAGAGAAAGTTGTAAAAGAATTATCAATTAATCCTATTTATAAAGACCAGATAATTAATAATGACTCAAATGTTTTCTCGTTAATAATATATTTAGATAAAAATTTAGAAATAGAAAAAGCAAAAACCGATTATGATAGTCTAAAAATTTCTAGAAATAAATATTTAGAAATAAAAAAAGAAAATGACGCTAAAAGAAATATTCTTATTTCAGAAGTAAGAAATATTATAAATAAAATGGATGATAATCATGAGTATTACTTAGGTGGAATTGAAATGATTACTAGTGATGTCATAGATTTTGTTAAAAAAGATATAATAACTTTTAGCATCTCTGTTACTTTAATTATTATTTTAGTTTTATTTTATATTTTTAAGCAAATAAAATTTGTGTTTATTTGTTTGTTAAGTTCACTATATTCAGTATTTGTTATCTTTGGTGTAATTAGTTTTTTTCAAATTGAAGTTACGGCCATCTCTTCTAATTTTTCAGCATTAATATTTATTTTATCAATTTCAATGAATATACATATAATAAATTACTACAGACTTTTAAAAACAAAGCCAGATATTAAAATAAAAACTACTTTTACTAAAATGTTTTGGCCATGTTTTTATACATCACTAACAACAATAGTTGCGTTTGGATCTTTAATTTTAACAGATATTAAACCAATAATTGATTTTGGAATTATAATGATCATTTCATTAATAATTTCATTTATT
>CAYQFB010000104.1:0-3424 GCA_964416705.1 uncultured Alphaproteobacteria bacterium | reverse complement strand
TTTTTATAAAGTCTAAATTAATTGTGCTTTCTATAATTGGAATATTTTTTAATAATTTAAAATTAAATAAACCATCATTAGTAAAAAAAATAGAAGATAAGATTGATCTTAGCAAAGTGCTCCCACTTTTTGGGTAAGATGCAATCCAAAAAATCTGCTTATTCATTTCTTCTTTTTATCATAAAATATTTTATAACAATTAGTTATTGCTTATTTTTAATATTTCATTCCATTCTGGTTTGGTTACAGGCATAACAGAGAGTCTGCTTTGTTTTATTAAAGCTATATTTTTAATCTTTTTGTTATTTTTTATCTCTTCAAGAGGTACTGGATGTTTTAACTTTTTAACAGCCTTTACATCAACTACAACAAATTTGTTTTTTTTATCAGTAGGGTCAGGATAGTGTTCTTTAATAACCTCAACTATGCCCACTATGGATTTTTCAGAAACTGAATGATAGAAAAAACATAAATCTTTTTTTTTCATTTTCATTAAATTATTTCTAGCCTGATAATTTCTTACACCGTCCCACATATCAATTTTACTTTTTACCTGATCGTCCCATGACCAAGTATTTGGCTCAGATTTTAATAACCAGTAATTTTTGCTCATATTTTATTTTATAAAATATTTTATTTATTAAATATATAAAATTATTTTATAGTTAATTTTGGATCAGCCTTAAAGTAAATATTCTTACTATAATTTAAATCATTATTTATACAATTCCAGGCTATCATAGCAGCATTATCACTCATCATGTCTTTAACTGGAAATAAAATTTCAATATTTTTATCCTTAAAAAAATCTATTATTTTTTTTGCGATATATTTATTATTTGACACTCCACCAACTACTGAAAGAGAATTAATTTTTTTTGATTCGTCTTCTAATTTTTTTATAGCTTTTTTTGTTTTTTCCAAAAGTATTTTTGAGACACAAAATTGAAAAGACGCACTTAGATTAGCAATAAAGTCATTACTTAAATCAGTTTTTTTTACAATTTGGCTTATAGCTGTTTTAAGACCTGAAAATGAAAAATTTAAATTATTCTCATTTAACAAGGGTGTTGGAAGGTCATAAGTTGTTTCATTTCCATTTATTGCTTTTTTTTCAATTTCAGGCCCTCCAGGATACTTAAGATTTAGTAATTTACCAACTTTATCAAAAGTTTCACCAAGTGCATCATCAACTGTTTCACCCAATAATGTTATCTTTTTTTTTGACTCTAAAAGATAAATTTCAGTATGACCACCTGTTAGTAACAAACATATATTTGGATAGTGGATTTCATTATTAAATGTTGGAGATAGTATATGGCTTTCAATATGATTTATTGGAACAAAGGGTTTGTTTGAACCTATTGCAAGAGACTTTACAAATGTTGATCCAATTAATAAAGGTCCAATTAATCCAGGCCCACATGTTGCAGAAAAAATATCAATATCAGAAATTTTTTTATCAGACTCTTCAAAAGCTTCTTTTTTAATTTTTTGTAAAATTTCTAGATGGGCCCTTGATGCTAATTCTGGAACAACACCACCATAACGTTTGTGGATTTCTTGTGAAAAGATAATATGACTATATATTTTTTTATCTTTATCCATAATACAAACTGAGGTTTCGTCACATGAGGTTTCTGCTGAAAAAACAAGCATATTTTTTTCGTATATTAAATTCTTCTGTTAAACAACAAGGTAATAATGATAAAAAGTTGATATGAAAAAAATATTGCAAAATTTCTATCTTTTTTCAAAATTATCTCTGAGCATCTCACTATTATTTATATTAATTTTACTAGGGTATTTGTTTTATAGAAGCTATTATTACATATCTGTTGCAGACTCTGCTGTGGCCACAAAGGAAAACGAGGTTTTAAGTTCTATTAATTTAAACTCATCAAGAATAGAAAAAATTGAACTTCTTCTAAATGAAAATAATTCAAAACTTATTGATATCATGGATGCATTAAAATCATCTAATGGAAATAATCAATCAAACCTTGTTTTAAAAGATATGCAAAGTGATTTTAATAATATTAAATTAGAGTTAAAAAAATTACAAAATAATTTACTAAAAAAAGAGGTTGAAAAAAATCAACCTGACCAAACAAACAATAATATAAATCAAAAAAATACAGCGGAGCTAATAAAATATAAATTTGAAAATGGACAAGATTTTTCTATGGAATTAGAATTACTTGTTAAAACTTTAGGATCTAATAATAAACAAATAGTTGAAAAGTTATATTTGCTTAATAATTATAGGTTTGTAGGAAATATAAGATTAATATCAAATTTCAAAAAAGAGACAGATTTGTATATTTCTAATAATTTATTAAAAGGTAATAAAATTGTTAATGTTATCCTGCCATACATAAAAATTGAACCATCAAAAAAACAAAAATTAACAGATAGCAGACTTATAGCTATAGATAATATCTTTATACAAATGAAAAATAAAAATTATGTAAAATCATTAAATTTATTAAATTCAATTGATAAAGATAAAAATTATTTTAAATCAACAATAGAACAGCTTTCTATTGCGGCTGACTTTAATCAGACAATTGGAGACATTTTAGAACGTGGTTAAATTTTTATTTTTATTATTTCAGCTTTTTATTTTAATTTTTTTAGCCTCTTATTTTGTAACAAATTCTTTTATTGTTACTTTTGACATTAATGAGTTACAATATACTTTTTCTTCCAACTTACTTTTATTTTTAATTATTATAATAATTTTAGCTGTTTTTATTATCCAATTTTTTTATTTTAAATCACGTTACAATTTACAAAAATATTTTCTTTTAAAAAATAATAAAAAATTAAAAAAAGGTTATAGTTATTTTGTTGAAGCAATGATTGCTTTAGCTAATAAGGATAAAAAAAATGCTGTAATTGCCAATAATAAGATGAAAAAATTAATTAAAGATGATCAGGGTTTATCTTTATTATTAAATTCAGAAATTTTTAAAATAGAGAAAAAATACCAAGAACTTTCTTTGTTGCACGAAGAAATGATCAAAAATAAAAATACAGAAAGCTTAGGTTACAAGGGTTTAATGGAAGAAAATATCAACAGACAAGATTTTCACCATGCTTTTATTTATGGTGAAAAACTATTTCAATTAAATCCGTTTATAGATAAACTTTATTTAACATTAGTATCAATAATTGCTAAAACAAGAAATTGGAATCAGCTTATTTATATCTCTAAAGAAGCTTATAATAAAAAAATAATCGACCTAAAGTTATTTAATCAAAATACTGGGATTGCTTACTATGAAATAAGTAAAATTAAAATACAAAGTGATCCAAAAGAATCCTTGAATTTAATTTTAAAAGCAATAAAAATTCATGGTCCATTCCCTCCATTTATTAAATTGCATTTAGAAATTTTACTTATTATGAATGAAATTTC
>CAYQFB010000103.1:0-3498 GCA_964416705.1 uncultured Alphaproteobacteria bacterium | reverse complement strand
TTAAAATATTCTTTTATTTGACCGATATGTTTTCTTACTAATAATTCAAAACTAGCTAAAGCAATATCATATGAAAAACCTTCAGCTTCTTTTTGCTTTATCAATTCTAGTATTTGGTTGATTTTTTCACTATCTATTTCAATAGAAAGTTTTTTTATCTGACTTAACAAATTCGCTTTTCCAGCCTGATCAGAAATTATAACATTTCGAGAATTTCCAACTAGTTCAGGATCAATATGCTCATAAGTTGAAGGATCTTTAGCTACTGCCGAAGCATGTAATCCACCTTTATGCGAAAATGCATTCTCACCTACATAAGGAGCATTTTTTAACTTTGGTTCATTTAAAATATTACTTAAAGTATCAGAAATTTTAGTAAGCAATATTAAATTCTGATTATTAATATTTGTATGAAAATTTGTTTTTAAAACTAGGGATGGTATTAAAGATACCAGATTTGTATTTCCACATCTTTCGCCAAGCCCATTAATTGTTCCTTGAACATGCCTAACCCCAACATTAATAGCTGCTAGAGCATTTGCTACTCCATTTTCAGTGTCGTTATGAGCATGAATTCCTAATTTATTTTCTGGAATAGTTTTCTTAACTTCTTGAATTATATTTGATATTTCATCTGGAAGAGTTCCGCCATTAGTATCACATAATACAATCCATCTTACATTAGATTTTAATGCAGTGCTCAAGCATTTTAATGCATAGTCTTTGTTATGTTTAAAACCATCAAAAAAATGTTCTGCGTCATAAATGGCTTCCCTATTTTTATTATTTAAATAATTAAAACTATCATTTAGCATTGAAATATTTTCATCTTCTGTAATTCCTAATGCATTCTTAACTTGAAATGATGATGATTTACCTACAAGACAAATCGTATGAGCATTACTATTTACTAGAGAATTTAAACCAGGATCATTCTCAGCGCTTCTACCAGGCCTTCTCGTCATACCAAAAGCAGTAAATTTTGATTTAACAAAATTTAAATCACGTGAGAAAAAATCATTGTCAGTAGGGTTGGCGCCAGGCCAACCTCCTTCAATATAATCAACACCCAATTCATCAAGACTTTTTGCAATAGTCATCTTGTCACTTACAGAAAAATTAACTCCTGTAGTTTGTTGACCATCTCTTAAAGTGGTGTCAAACAAATAGATTTTATTATCTTCTTCCATATTTAAAATAAGCTCTTAGACAATAAAATATATTTTTCTAGGTTTTTCGAAATTTTCTAAGTAATGTCTGTTTGTCTAATAAAGGAAGAAAATTCTTAAGTTCTGGACCCTTATCCTTTCCAGTTAAAATAAGCCGTAAAGGCATAAATAAATTTCTTCCCTTTAAACCTGTTTTTTCATTTATAGATTTTATCCAAATATCCCAAGTATCATATGTAAAAGGCTCCTCTGGAATACTCTCAATTGCTGATTTAATTAAATTATTGGGAATATTGTGTTTTTCAATATCTATAGTACTATTAATTATTTTAGACCAATTTTTTATATCATTTAGAAATGTGATATTATTTTGTGAAAATATCCATAACTTCTTTAAATCTACTTCTGTATTTTCTATGTTGATTTTTTTATGTACTTGCTCAAAGTTATAATTTTTCAAAACATCTGAATTTAAAGATTTCAAAACTGTATCTGAAAATTTTGCTGATGAATTTGATATATTTTTTATATCAAAATTTTCTAATACATTATCTAAAACTGTCTCTGGTTTAATATCTTCACTAGAGCCAATATTAATTAAATAATTTAATATAGCAATATTTTCATAACCTTCATTTTGTAAATTTTCAATTGAAAGACTCCCTATTCTTTTACCAAAGCCTTTTCCTTCTTGATCAGTTAAAAAAGGGTGATGGGCAAACTCAGGACTATTAGCTTCTAAAGCTTGGAATATTTGTATGTGGAATGCAGTATTCGAAATGTGATCTTCACCTCTTATAATATGTGAAATTTCTTCTTCAATGTCATCAATCACTGAAGGTAAATGGTAAAGAAGCGATCCATCTTCTCTGATCAAAATAGGATCACTTAAATTTCTTGAGTCAAACTTTACCACACCTTTAATTAGGTCATTCCACTCAATTATTTTTTCATCAAGTTTAAATCTCCAATGTGGTCTTTGACCTGATATTAATTTTTCATCAATCTCCTCACTAGTTAATGATAAAGAAAATCTATCATAAATAGGAGGTTTTCCAGCAGAAAGAAGTGATTTCTTTTTTAGTGATAGCTCTTCTGCAGTTTCAAAGCAGGGATATAGACGTCCATCTTTTTTTAATTCTTCTATTTTTAAAGCATAATTATCAATTCTGTCGGATTGATTGAACGTTTTATCCCAATTAAGACCTAACCAAGTTAAATTTTCTTTTATTTTTTTTTCGAATTCTTTAGTTGATCTTGATTGATCAGTATCATCTATTCTTAATATAAAACTTCCATTATTTTTTTTACAATACGCCCAATTTAATACAGCAGATCTTGCATTACCAACATGCAATAAACCAGTTGGACTAGGAGCAAATCTAAATTTCATATTAGTCTTTTGGAAGAATACATACAGGTATTGGTTTCATTTTATGTAAATTAGGCTCTCTTATTTTCGTATATTTTTCAAAATAGCTACTTCTAGGATTATTCATTGCTTCTTCTATTTGCTCATAAGTCAAGCCCAATTGAGACTCATCATTTCGACTATCATCCCATAAACCATCCGTTGGAGCAGCTTCTACAATTTCATTTATTATTCCAAGAGACTTTCCTATATCCCAAACATCAGTTTTAGTACAATCTGCGATTGGAGAAATATCTACACCTCCATCACCATACTTTGTATAAAATCCTACTCCAAAATCCTCAACTTTATTTCCTGTTCCGACAACTATTCCATTATTAGCTTGTGCGATTTGATAAAGAGTAACCATTCTTAATCTTGATCTTGAATTAGCAAATGCCAATTTGTTATTAAAATTACTCATGGTTTTTTCAAAAGATTTAAAAACATTATCAAGTTCTACAATCATTGTATCAACATTTTTAAAATTGGCATTTAACCAATCTAAATGCTTTAAACTCAAATCATGCTGTGAGGCATTTTGTTTAATTGGCATTGAAACTGCAATGGTTTTGAAACCTGTTTTACAACATAGAGTACTTGTAACAGCTGAGTCAATTCCTCCTGAAACTCCAATTATAAGGCTTGGAGATTGAAAGTGAAGAGAACTTATATATTCTTTAATCCATTTAGATATATGTTCAATTTTTTTATCTGAATTCATAATATTAATTTATATTTAAATTTAAATTTGAGAAGACTTTAAAGATAATATTTTTTCATCTTTTAAATATTCAGATATTAAAAAAGCTATTTCTAATGATTGAGATGCATTCAATCTAGGGTCGCAAAAAGTATGATACCTATTTTTTAAATCTTCATCAGTAATTTGCTGTAATCCGCCCATACATTCTGTAA
>CAYQFB010000102.1:0-3524 GCA_964416705.1 uncultured Alphaproteobacteria bacterium | reverse complement strand
AGAGAAATAGCTGTATCTGGTTTAAGAGAATATCTTGCAAAAATAAAAGTAAGTGAGCCAGTTTCAAGAATATCTAAAATAAAAACATCTATTCAGTTAATTGCCTTAGCTTTTCTAATATTAAGTGAGAGCGGAATTACAATAGTTCCAATAATTTATATTGGTAAAATAGCATTATGGACTGCAGGACTATTAACTTTATATACTGGTTATGATTATCTTAAATCTGGACTTAGGCATTTCTAAATGAAAATTAAATATTTTGCATGGATTAAAGACATAACTAATAATGAAGATGAAGAGATAATTTCAGAAAAAATAAATAATTTAGATGAATTAAAGGTGTTTATAATAAAAAAATATCCTGACTTAAAAAAACACTTCGATAAAGAAATATTGAGATTTGCAGTTAATCAAGAGTATATAATTAAAAACATTAACTTAGATGCTAATGATGAGATTGCTATTTTTCCTCCTGTAAGCGGAGGTTAATGATTAAAATTCAAAAAGAAGATTTTGATTCTGAAGAAGAAATAAATAAAATTAAAGATTTACATGCAAATGTGGGCGCCATAACTTCATTTGTTGGATATGTTAGAAATAATAATAACAAAAAAAAAGTTAAATCAATAAATTTAGATGTATATAAAGAAATGGCCTACAACCAATTTAAAAAAATTATTAGTGAAACTAAGTTAAAGTGGCAATTAACTGATTGTTTAATTATTCATCGATATGGAAAACTAGATGTTAACAGTAAGATTGTTCTAGTTAGCTCCTTCTCTGAGCACAGAAAAGATAGTTTTGAATCATGCAACTTTATAATGGATTATCTTAAAAAAGATGCACCTTTTTGGAAGAATGAATTTTATGATAAACATAATGAATGGTTGATTAATTATAGCTAGAACTTTTTACCATTTCACTAAAATCACCCATAAATTTAAAAGTAGTTGAAGTATCACCTGTGGTAAAATTGACTTCATCTATTGATCTAATTGGAGTTATTTCTGCGGCTGTTCCAGTTAAAAAAGCTTCATCATAATTACCAATCTCTTCTGGCAATATGTGCTTTTCAGTAATTTTGAAGCCCTGTTCAGAAGTCATTTTTATAACTACTTGACGTGTAATACCATTTAAAAAACAATCGGGTATAGGTGTATAAATATCTTTATCTTTAATGAAAAAAATATTTGCTCCAGTACCCTCAGCTACATAACCCCTATAATCTAACATTAGCGCATCATGGTAGCCATTTTTTTCTGCAAATTCTTTTGACATAGTGCATATAATATATGGACCCGAAGCCTTGGCTTCATAAGGAGCAGTATCTGGTGCTGGTCTTTTCCATGGTGAAGTTATTAATTTTAATCCAGCCTTTCTATCTTCAATTTTAAAATATGAAGCCCAGTCATCCCAAACTGCAATTGCTACATTTATATTTGATTGTGTTGTTGATATACCCATTTGCTCTCCACCTCTCCAAGCCAATGGTCTTACATAGCAATCCTTATAAAGCATTTTATTAATTAATTGTTTTTTTACTTCATTAATTTCATCTTTAGAAAAAGGTATATTAATACCAATTATTTTAGCTGAGTTAAAAAATCTGTTTGTATGTTCTTCTGACTTAAAAATCTTTCCATTATATGCTCGTTCTCCCTCAAAAACCGCGCTAGCATAATGTAATCCTTGAGAAATTATGTGAGATGTAGCATTTTCCCAAGGAATGAATTGACCATTCATCCAAATCCAGCCCTCTCTTTTTTCAAAAGATTTGCTCATAAATTCCTTCTATAATTTTTTTTAATGACAAGTGACTATCAGTGATGCATAATTAAGTCAATATGACTGACCTAAATAGTTTACTATCACCATTTTTTTTGAAAGATAAGGAGATTAGAAAAGTTATCGAACTTCTATTTTTTTCATATAGAGACTTTACTGCCGGTCCAGATAAAATTTTAGAAAAATTAAACTTTGGAAGAGCTCATCATAGAGTAATATACTTTGTTGGAAAAAAAAATAATATAACTATTAAAGAGTTGTTGGGAGTATTAAAAATAACTAAACAAAGCCTTTCAAGGGTTCTTAATCAATTAGTAAATGAGCAATTTATTATAGTTTCAACTGGCACAGACAAAAGAACAAAAAAATTATCTCTTACTGAAAAAGGAAAAAAACTTGAAAATAAACTATCAACAATACAAATAGATAAAATTAAAAGAGTTATAAATAAATTTAGTGAGGAAAATATAAATGGATTTAAAGAAATATTATATGATATGATAGAAACCGACAATAAAAAAACATTTCAACAAATAAATGATTAGAGATGAACAGAACTATTCTTTTAGTTGATGATGATCATAGATTAAGAGATTTATTAAAAGATTATTTAAGTGAAAAAGACCTAAAAGTATTTACTTGTCAAGATTTCATAGAAGCTAAAGAAGTATTAAAATTTTTTATTTTTGATCTAGTGATTTTAGATAGAATGATGCCAAGTGGCGATGGAGTTGATTTGATTTCATTTATAAAAAATAAATCTAATATTCCTGTAATAATTTTAACAGCTATGGGAGAAGATATGAATAAAATTCATGGCTTAAAAACAGGATCTGATGATTATGTTACAAAACCTTTTGAGCCTGAAGAGTTATATCTTCGTATTACAAGGTTATTAAAATTGTATGAAAATATTAATCAATCTGAATTGCGCATAGAATTTGGAGACTATATTTTTAATACAAAGACTCAAAATCTTAAAAAAAGTAATAAAGAAATTTATTTAACTGAAGGTGAACATAATCTTCTTATAAAATTAATAAATAAAAGAAATAATCTTGTTTCAAGAGAAGAATTAGCTAACAAAGAATTTGATGAAAGTGAACTCAGAAAGGTAGATGTTGGTATAACTAGATTGCGTCAAAAAATAGAGAAAATTGCAAAAAAACCTCAATTCATTAAAACTATAAGAGGTAAAGGCTATATGTTAGTTTGCAGAGAAATATGATTTTAAAAAAAATTATTCCACTATCCTTATTAGGAAGATCAATAATAATTATATTTGTTCCTATAATAGTATTAGTAATAATTACTTCTATAATTTTTTACCAAACTTCTTGGAATATTATTTCAAAAAGACTAACACAATCAGTTGTGGCAGATATTAATGTACTTGTAAAACTAATTGATAAAAATATCGAGTTTGAGGCAATGCAAATTGCGCAAGAAGATTTTAAAATGAAAATTAAAATTGTAGAAAATGCAAATATAAACAAAACTTCTTACAAAAAGCAACGAGGTATTTTATCAAATAGATTAAAGCAATCACTTGTAAATTTAAATATTCCTTTTGTGTATGATTTAAGCAATATTGATGATGGTGTAAAAATAATCCTGCAATTAAAAAAAAATAAATATTTATTAATTAATGTTGATAAAGATAGGCTTTATAGTGAAACTACTTTTGTTTTTTTATTATGGATGATATTTGCATCAATCCTTCTTTTATTTTTTTC
>CAYQFB010000101.1:0-3567 GCA_964416705.1 uncultured Alphaproteobacteria bacterium | reverse complement strand
TCACGCATCTTTCTCATATGATCTAAAGTTATTACGTCTAGATTTCCTGTAGCAGTAACAAAAATATCACCATAAGTAGCAGCATCATCCATTGTTACAACTTCATATCCTTCCATAGCCGCCTGCAAAGCATTAATGGGATCAATTTCTGTAACACACACCCTTGCACCTGCTCCTCTTAAACTTGCTGCAGATCCCTTCCCAACATCTCCATATCCAGCTACTACCGCAACTTTACCTGCCATCATAACATCGGTTCCTCTTCTAATGCCATCAACTAAGCTCTCTTTACATCCGTATAAATTATCAAATTTAGATTTGGTTACTGAATCATTTACATTTATAGCAGGAACTTTTAAAAACCCATTTTTTTCCATATCTTTTAATCGATGAACACCTGTTGTGGTTTCTTCCGATAATCCTCTTATATCTTTTAAAAGTTCAGGAAATTTTTCATGTATTATTTGTGTTGCATCTCCTCCATCATCTAAAATCATATTAGGCTTCCAACCATCTGGTCCACTTAAAGTTTGCTCTATACACCACCAGAACTCTTCATCTGACATTCCTTTCCAAGCAAATACAGGTATGTTTTTTGATGCTATAGCAGCAGCAGCCTGATCTTGAGTTGAGAATATATTACAAGAACTCCACCTAACAGTAGCGCCAAGATGAACTAGTGTTTCAATTAAGACAGCAGTTTGAATTGTCATATGAAGACAGCCTACAATTCTAGCTCCATCAAGAGGTTTATTATCCCCATATTCTTCTCTTAAGGCCATTAATCCTGGCATTTCTGTTTCAGCAATAGCGATTTCTTTTAATCCCCATTGTACAAGCTCCATATCTTTTACTTTGTAATCTTGGCTCATTTTTTGATCCTATTTCATATATATTTAAAAATTAAATAAGTTATGCCGAATGTCTTACAGGTAAAATTATCAAAAAACAAGCACCTGAATACTCACTTTTATTAGATTTATCCAAAGAAATCTTTCCATTCATGTGACTTATAATTTCTCTAGCTATAGACAATCCAAGACCAGAATGATTTTTTATATCTTCTTGCCTATCGCTATAAAATCTATCAAATATCTTTTCTGAATCTTTTAAATCAATACCTTTGCCTTGATCATAAAATCTGAAAGAAATTGTTTTCTCATCAATCTTATCTAATTCAATTAAAATTTTAGATCTTTTAGGTGATAGCGAAATACTATTTTCAATTAAATTAATAAAAACCTGAATTAATTTATTTTTATTTCCAAGAACTTCTAATTTTTCATCATGTTTTATTAAAAGTATTTCAATTTGTTTTGAATTATTAGTAAATATACTCGGAATTTCATCAAAAAATTTATTTAAATCAATAAATTGATTTTTTTCTAATTCAATTTCAGCCTTTAGACGTGTAAACTTTGATATATCTGTTATTAATTGGTTCATTCTTCTCAAATCATTAAGAACATTTTTAATTAATATTGTTTTATCGTCTTTTGTTATTGAGTCTTTATCAATTAACTCTATAGCAGACTGAAGGCTAGTTAATGGATTTTTTAATTCATGTGATACATCAGCGCTAAATTTTTCCAGTTCTTTAATTTGTGATTTAAGTCCAACAGACATATTCTGAATCTCGTTAGATAATACACCAATCTCATCTTTTCTATCTGGATAAATTATTTTATTTTTATTAACCCTTTCTCTCTCTAAAATTGTTAGTTTTGATAATTTTTTAATAGGGCTTATCAAACTTTGTGAAAAAATTAGTGACATAAAAATCATAATAATAACAAATAAAATAAAAAAACTTAGTATGTTAAGTGAAACATATCCTAAATTTGTTGCTTGATTAGAAATTGGATAATTTAAAATTATAACACCATATACTTTATTATTATTTTGAATAGGTGCTGTAAAATGTTGAGATATGTTATCATCTCTATCTTGAATAAAATATTCCTTTAAAACCCGGTCCTTAATACTCTCAGAGACATAAAATATTTCTGATTTTTCTTTAGTAATTAGATCTCCAAATTCACTTTTAACCAAATAATCATAATAGTTTGAGAACAAGTTTAGATATTTTTGACTTAAATTATCAAGAATATTAAAATTATTTTTTTCTAAACCTTCTTCTTCTAAATCAGCTTCTTGTACAATTGATAAATCATATAAATCTAGAGTGTCAACTAGTCTTATCCAATCTTCATTGTAAACTTTTATGTTAAAATCTGAATTTAAATAGTTATTAAATATATATTCTTGTGTGATCTTAGGTTCTAAAACTGGATCAGATAATTCAAAATTATTTTCATTTTTACAAGTATCTAAATTTTCAACTGTACAATTATCATTAAAAAGAGGTACCCTAATTATAGAGTTTTTTTCGAGAAAAGATTGAATGTTTTTTAAATTTTGATTTGCATTAATTCTTTTTTTTGCAATTCCATCATCATTTTTAATTAGAAAAAAATTAAAAAATATTAAAAAAACAAACCCTATAAAAGTTATAAAAAAATTTATAGCTAGAATTTGTAGGGATAGAGGTAAATTATATAAAGCTAATTTATTATATTTATTCACGCCATGAATAACCCGACCCATACCTTGTGCGAATTTGATCAAAATCTGTGTCAAATAATTTAAATTTTTTTCTTAATCTTTTAATATGGCTATCAATTGTTCTATCGTCAACATAGATGCTGTCGCCATACATAGCATCCATTAATTGGTTTCTATCTTTTACAACACCAGGATATTTTGCTAGTGATTTAATTAAATTAAATTCCGCTACTGTTAGTTCAATCACTTCATTTTTCCAAAAACATAATTGTTTTAAATCATCTAATTCCAGATCGCCTTTTTTGAATTTATGATTTGATTTATCTTCATTATAAGTTTCCATTTTCCTATTTTCATATATTCTTAAAACCGTTCTAATTCTTTCATTGAGAAGTTTTTGTGAAAATGGTTTAGTTATATAATCTGCTGCACCCATTCTTAAACCAATAATCTCATCTTGTTCTTGATCTTTTGAGGTTAAAAAAATAACTGGCATTTTTTTTAATGTTTCAGACTTGCTAGATCTAACTTTCGATAATAGTTCATTGCCATCCATCTTTGGCATTTTTATATCGAACAATCCTAAATCGTAATGTTTGGTCTCAAGAGACTGTAAAGCTTCTAATCCATTGTTAAATACATCAACTTTAAAGCCTTCAGACTCTAGAGCTATAGAAACAGAAGTCCGAATCGAGTTTTCATCATCAACAAGAGCTATTGTGGTCATAAGTTAGTTTAGTTGCATTTTATGGCAAATTTAAGTTATAATTTTAGAAAAAATTATATTTAAAATATAATAAAGTGTGATTTAGGTTAATAACTAAATACATTAATTTCAATTACTTGTTTGAATAAATTTATTTTCGCTTAAATATAAAGTTTGACATAAACAATAAATATATTAATGTTCATGTTTTGTTCTTATTGCGATATTGAGCAAATATTGTATTGTCTCTTCACGGCGACACTACATATTGTGTTTTTCGACAATAAAAATTTATA
>CAYQFB010000100.1:0-3640 GCA_964416705.1 uncultured Alphaproteobacteria bacterium | reverse complement strand
CCTATAAAAGATAAAAGAATAAGCAAAAAAATAAGTAAGTAATTTAAATTTTTTATTTTTTGAAATATCATAAATATAATTTGTGAATATAGTTAAAAACCTGATTTGCAATTGGGGCAGCAGTAGAGGCTCCTGAACCACCATGTTCAATTATTACAGAAATAGCATATTGTGGATCGTCATAAGGTATATAGCCAACAAATAGAGCATGGTCTCTATTTTTCCATTCTTGCTCTTTTTTTCTAAATTCATCACTTTCTCTCTCTGCTAAAGAAATTCTTCGTACTTGTGATGTTCCTGTTTTACCAGCAAATTTTATATCCTCTAATCGTGATTTAAATGCAGTACCTTTATTTTCGTTAACTACTTTGAACATGGCTTTTTTAATTATTTTGATTTCTTTTGAATATTTGGCATGAGTTTTAAAATTTGCACTCTTCTTTTTAACTATTGTTGGTTCTACTATTTTCCCATTAGATGCAATAATAGATGTCATTACAGCAAGTTGAAAAGGGCTTGTTAAAAGAAAACCTTGTCCTATCCCTGAAATTAATGTTTCTCCGGCATACCAACTTTCACCTAAAGTAGTTTTTTTCCATTTTTTTGATGGAACTATTCCTTTTTTTTGATTAGGCATCGAAATATCAAAGATTTGACCTAAACCAAAATCTTCAGCAACTTCAGCAATTTTATCTATTCCTAATTTTTTTGAAATTTCATAAAAAAATACATCGCAAGATTGCTTAATTGCATTTGTAACATCCATTTTACCATGACCATTTGTTTTCCAGCAATGGTATAATCTATTACCAAATTCAATTTTACCACTACATGAGTGTGTTGAATTAGAGTTGATAATTCCGTATTTAAGCGCAGCTATTGCTACAATCATTTTAAAAGTAGATCCCGGAGAGTATAGACCTTGAAGACTTCTATTAGTTAGTGGTGATAGAGAATTTGATAAGATGCTTTCCCAATATTCCTTATTAGGTTTTTTTATTATTTTATTAGGATCATATGTAGGTGTAGAAGCCATACATAAAATTTCACCATTCTTGATATTAATTACATTGATAGATCCAGCTCTGTATGATTTAAGTAAATTTACTGAGTATTCTTGTATACGTGAGTCTACAGACAGATATAGCTCTTTTCCTTGTATGCTATCAACTTTTGAAATTTCTCTTATTATTCTGCCTTTAGAATTTACTTCAATTTCTCTTTGCCCAGCCTTACCTACAAGTAATGGATTAAAGGATTTTTCTAATCCTTCTTTTCCTATATCAAGGTCAGGCATTTTTGAAATAAATGGTAAGGAGAGTTCTTTTTGATTAGGTTTACTAATATAGCCTAATAAATGAGAAAATACTTCTTTATATGGATAAATCCTTAAATAGTCTTCAGCTATAAATATTCCTTCTAAATTATATTTATTTGTTTCAATTTTTTCTAAAACTGACCAAGAAATATTTTCAAAAATTTTAATTTTTTCAAATTTTTTAACTTTAGAAGTCAATTCTATAATTTTTCTTCTTTTTGCAAAATCAATATCAATAAATTTGGATAATAAATTCAATGTATGATTTATTGATTTTGTATTTTCAGGAATTAAATATACATCATATACTTTTTCATTTTTGGCTATTAATACATTATTTCTATCAAAAATTTTACCTCTTAAAGGAAAAATTATTTCAAGATCTATCTGATTTTTTTTAGATAATGTTTTATATTTAGATGAGTCTAATATTTGTATATTATATATACGCCAACCTATAGCAGTAAATAAAGAAAGTTTTAAAACAAATAAAAAAAATGTACGTCGATTATATGTAGTAATTTGTTTTTTTTGCTCTGAATAAAACATTACAATTTATCTATTTTAGAAAATAACACTAAAGTAGGATAAAAAATAATAATAAATGTAATAAATATCCATAAAAAATTTTTATAATTTATTGGATAATTAAAAAGTAAATTAGCAATCAAGGCTTCTGAAACAAACATCATAAATGTTAATATAATCATAATATAAAAAACCTTATTTGAAGATAAATTTAATAAATATTTTTTTGTCAAATAAAATAATAAAATAAATATCAAAAATGTAATTAAGTGAGGTGAAATATTATCAACTAAAAAAATATCAAAAAATATACCGTATAAAAAAGTTAAAAAAATAAGAAAAAAATGAAAAAAATAAAAAAATAAATAAATTAAAGTCAGATGAAAACAAACATAAGATAAATAATTTACAATTTCTAAATTAAAAAAATAATTTACACTTAAAGAGAAAGAAAAAAATAAAATACAATGATATATTATTATTTGACTACGAAGTAGCTTCGATAACATTATCTATTTTCAACAACTTGCACATAGTCAATGTTTTTAAAATTAACAAAAGGTAAAACATAAAAATTATTTTTTATCACCTTAACAATTTTACCTACTAAAATATCAGCAGGAAAAACTTGTGCGCTTCCACTTGTAACAACTAAATCACCAACTTTTGGCATTTTTTCATCTTTAATAAAGGCGCTTACTAAATGCACACCATCATCAGAACCATGAAGAAGAGAATGATTTTCATTAGAAATTGTTTTTACAGAAATCGAAGAATTAGGATCTATTAATAATAATACTTTTGAATTATTTATTGAAGCATCTACTGTTCTTCCAACAAGACCTCTGTGATTTATAACAGCCATTTCTTTTATAACGCCATCTTTAAGTCCAGCATTAATACTAAGCATTTTACTATACATAAAGTCATTTCTCGTTAAAATTGAAGCGGTTTTTACTAATAATAAGTTATTATTAGTAGCGTTAAGAAGCTTTTTTAATACTCTATTTTCAGAACTGTTATGAATAGCTAAAGATTGCCATTTTTTTAGGCGCATAATTTCTTCTTTAAGAATCTTATTTTCTACTTTTAAATTTCTAAATTCATAAAATTGAGTTTGTATATTAGAAGCAATTTTTAAAGGTGCTGCAACAAAAGAAGTTATTGGATGAAGATAAGTATTTGATATTGATTTAAATTTATTAACAAAAAAATAGTCGGATTTGGAAAATAAAATTAAAAGAAAAGACAATAAAAAAATAAAAGATAAGATTAAATTCTTTATGAATCTTGTTTTAGATATTGCTTTAACTTTAAAGGATAGAGCCATAAAATTTAATCAGAAGCAAATACATCACTAAGTTTGGATTTTTCTTCCAATGCTTTACCAGTCCCCATAACTACACATAAAAGTGGATCTTCAGCAATTGAAATAGGCAAGCTAGTTGCTCTTCTTAAAACTTTATCTAAGTTACCAAGTAAAGATCCTCCACCTGTCATCATAATACCTCTCTCTACTATATCTGCAGAAAGTTCAGCAGGTGTTTGCTCAAGAGCTCTTTTAATTGTATCAATGATTATTGCTACAGGTTCAGCAAGCGCTTCAGAGATTTGTCGTTGAGAAATTGTAATTTCTTTAGGTAAGCCGGTTATTAAGTCTCTCCCTTTTACATTCATTGTCATTCCATCACCATCTTCCGGTGGGGAAGCAGAACCAATTTCTTTTTTCATTCTTTCTCCAGTTGTTTCACCTATAGCTAATTTATGTGTTGATCGCATGTATTCAATTATCGC
>CAYQFB010000099.1:0-3648 GCA_964416705.1 uncultured Alphaproteobacteria bacterium | reverse complement strand
ATGACTCAAATATTATTACCTTTTATGATACTTCCTTTATATAGCGTGATGAGAGTAATACCAAAAAGTCATATGAGAGCAGCTCAAAACTTAGGTGCTAAACCAGCAACTGCATTTTGGAAAGTATATTTACCTCAAACTATACCTGGTATGAGTGCTGGTGGATTGTTGGTTTTTGTATTAGCAATTGGATATTTTATAACACCTGAATTGGTAGGTGGAAAAGATGGTAAATTGATAGGTAGTTGGATAGCTTATCATCTTAAAACAACTTTAAATTGGGGTTTATGTGCAGCTCTTGGAGCAATACTCCTTGGAGTAATGCTTATTTTTTATTGGCTTTACAATAAAATTGTTGGCATAGATAATATTAAACTAGGATAGATATGGCATTACCAAGTTACGCAACACCTGTACAAAAAACTTATTACTACGCATATTTATTTTTTTGTGGTGTTGTTTTCTTTTTTCTTGTTGCACCTTTGATTGCAATTGTTCCTATCTCATTCAGTGTTTCTCCATTTATGGTATTTACTGATGGTATGCTTGCATGGCCTCCAGATCCAGACGCATGGTCATTAAGATGGTACCAAAATATGATTGGTAATTGTAGCGCTGATGTTGTGTCATCTACAGTGCCATGTTCACATAAATGGATGACAGGAACAGTTAATAGTTTCTTCATAGGATTAACAGCAACATTTATTGCCACAACTCTAGGCACTATAGCTGCTCTTGGTCTTAGTAGACCACACATGCCATATAAAGGTTTAATAATGGCTATACTTATTTCCCCAATGATAGTTCCTTTGATCATTACTGCTGCGGGAATGTTCTTTTTTTATGCTAGAATAAATCTTGTTTACACATTTACAGGTGTTATTCTGGCGCATGTAGCGTTAGCCACTCCTTTTGTGGTAATTACTGTTACTGCGACTTTAGTTGGTTTTGATATGAATATGGTTAAAGCATCACAAAGTTTGGGAGCAAGACCTGTTAGAACTTTTTTCAAAGTAATAATGCCTTTAATTTTACCTGGTGTTATATCAGGTGCTTTATTTGCATTCATTACTTCTTTTGATGAAGTTGTAATAGTTATGTTTATGGCAAGCCTAGATCAGCTGACAATTCCAAAACAAATGTGGTCGGGAATACGTCAAGAAATAAGCCCAGTAATTTTATGTATGGCAACTTGCTTAGTTGCACTATCTATTTTCTTATTAACTACAGTCGAAATATTACGAAGACGATCAGAGCGACTACGCGGTATTAAATCAAGATAAATTATTATGACTAAACCGCATATTGCTGTGGTAGGTGCTGGCATAGTTGGTATCTGTTCAGCATATTTCTTAAATAAATCTGGTTTTCAAGTAACATTAATTGATAAAAATGATCCAGGTTCTATGACAAGTTATGGTCATGCATGTACATTTGCTGATTATGCATGTATCCCTGTTAATTCACCAGATTTATTTAAAGACATTCCCTCAATGTTATTAAGAAGTGATGGACCATTAGCTGTTGATTTTTTTTATACTATCAAAAACTTCAGTTGGGCTTTGAAGTTTCTAAAAAATTGTACATCAAAAAAGGTTAATTATATTTCTAATTCTTTAGCAATCTTACTAAATAGTGCTAGTACGAGTTATGATGAGATTTTTTCAGAAGTTAATGTTTCTCAATATATTAAAAATGAAGAAGCTTTGTATTTGTTTGAAAATGAAAATGAATTTTTAAAAGCATCAATAACAAATAAAATAAGAGAAAAAAATGGTGTAAAGATAAAAACTCTTTCTAAAAATGAGATACTAGAACTTGAACCAAACCTTGCGCCAGTTTTTTTTAATGGTCAACTTTTTATAGGTTCACGACATACTACTGATCCATTAGCTGTAAGTAAAAAAATTTTTGATTCATTTATCAATCATGGAGGGAAATTTATAAAAAATAATGTTGAAAATATTATTCCTAATGAGTCTAAAGTTAAAGTTAGCTACAATAATGAAAATTTTAATTTTAATAAAGTTGTTATATGTGCAGGTTCATGGTCCAAAAATTTAACAAGAAAATTTGGGGATGATTTTCCACTGGATACTGAAAGAGGTTATCATGTTTTGTTTAATAATTATGAATTGATAAATAGGCCATTAGGGTGGTCTCAAAGTGGTTTTTATCTTGTCCAGTTGGCTGAAGGTTTAAGGGCTGCTGGGACTGTAGAAATAGCAGGTTTGTTAAAACCTGAAAATAAACAAAGAACAAAAATGATCGAAAATGAGGCTAGAAAATTATTACCTCAACTTAAGGAAGTTAAAAGTACTTGGTTAGGATTTAGACCTACTATGCCCGACTCTTTGCCCGTTATTGGACAATCCCAACAAAATAAAAATATCATTTATGGATTTGGTCATCAGCATATAGGTTGGACACTCGGTGCAGTAACTGGAAAAGTTATTAATTCAATATGTAATGATAGAGTTCCAAATATTAATATTGAACCTTTTAGTCCTAATAGATTTAATTAATCTAGGCTTATTCCTATATTTTTAACTTGCAGATAAGATTTTAGCGCATCAATACCTTTTTCTCTACTATATCCTGATTGTTTATATCCTCCAAATGGAGTTGCATGACTACCTGTAAACCATTTGTTAACATAAACTTGTCCAGCTTCTAATTTACTTGCAGTCCATGAAGCTTTTTTTAAATCTTTTGTAAAGACTCCTGCTCCCAATCCAAAATCAGTATCATTTGCAATTTGTATTGCCTCATCTTGTTCATCGTATTCAAGAACTGATAGTACAGGACCAAAAATTTCTTCTTGTGCTACTGTCATATCTTGCTTTACGTTATTTAATACTGTTGCTTCCATAAAGTAACCATCGCATTCAACTCGTTTACCACCGTGCACTGCTTCTGCACCTTGTTGAATACCAGACCTTGCATACCCTTCTACTTTCTCTAGTTGTTTTTCAGAAATAACAGGAGTTAGACCTGAACCTTCTTCATAACCAGGGCCAACTTTTAGAGATTTACTTAAATCTATTAACTTTCCTATAAGTTCATCTTTAACTGATTTATGAACAACTAATCGTGACATTGCTGTACAGATTTGTCCAGCAACACCAAATATACCATGACGCGCACTTTCAATTACTTGATCAAGATCAGCATCAGGGTAGACTATACCTGCTGATTTACCGCCAAGTTCAACAATAGCTGGAATTGCTTTATCCGCACATGCATGCAATATTTTTTTGCCTGTAGCCACTGAACCAGTAAATACTACATGGTTTACATCAGGGTGCGCTACTAAGTATGAGCCTGCTTCATTACCATAACCACAAATAATATTAATAAGACCATTTGGGACATCTGCTTTTTCAATAGCTTTTGCGAAAAACGTAGCTGATAATGGAGTAAGCTCAGCTGTTTTAACTATCGTTGAATTTCCAGTTGCAAAGGAACACGCAAGAGATCTACCAACCATTGATAAAGGAAAGTTCCAAGGGACAATATGTGCTGAAACACCAAAAGGCTCTAAAACTGTATAATCAAACACTGTAGGTGATACCGGTATTGTTTTCCCCTCCAGTTTATCCGTAAGTCCTGCATAGTAATCAAACATATCAGCCACATCATTGAATT
>CAYQFB010000098.1:0-3650 GCA_964416705.1 uncultured Alphaproteobacteria bacterium | reverse complement strand
TTTTGTAGTATTAAGAATTATGATTGAAAATATAAGTTTGTCTGATCTTGAAAAAAATCAAGATTTAAATAAATATTTTTTAACTGCAAAATTAGAAAATATTAATCAAAGTTGTACTTATTTTAAAGGTAACTTTTATTTAGATTCTTTTAACTACTATCCAATAACTGAAGATTATAAATCTTTTGATGAACTGTTTTTAAGAGTCAATAAAAATTCAATAGCGCATTATCACACTGAAGCTTTTTATAAAAAACTTAAAGATAAGTTGAATAAAATAAAAGTTTTTAGAAATAGTTGTGTAATTGGAAGCAATCCAGGCAATAATTATTTTTCAAATTTGATTCATTTTTTACCAAGAATATTTTTTGAAAATGAAAACCAAATTAAGATTGCAGTTCATAGAAATTTATCAAATAAATTTCGATCATTTATGGAACAGTTGTTTATTTTAAAAAATGTAAATTTAACTTATGCATATTTAGACGATGATTTTTATAAATTTGAAAACTCAAAAATACCTCAATTTTTGAATACATTGTCTTCAATAAATATATTAAAATCAATTAGAAACATTATTCCAAAAAAAAAATCGGAGTTTGAAAAAATATATATAAGAAGAGAAGATGTAAATTATAGAAACATTTTAAATGAAGCTGATTTAATTGATAAATTAAAAAAAAATGGATTTAAAATTATTAGCACTAGTCAATATGAGATATTAGATCAGATAAATTTTTTTGTTAATGCAAAAATTATTTTATCACCATACGGTTCTGGTTTGGCAAATATAGTTTTTTGTAATCCAGGAACAAAAGTTTATGAAATTTCTCCTGATTTTACTAATTTCAATGATCAAAAGCTATCAAAAAGATATGAGATATTATGCAAACTTTGTAAATTAAAATACCATAGGTTTATTGCTGATTCTGTAGATGTAAAAAAACATGATGAAACATCTAAAAAATATATTCATGCAAAAATATTAAAAGAAAGTAATTATTACAAGAACATGATTCTAAAATTAAGTGAAATAGATAAAATTATTAAAATTATTCAACAACCAACTGATGAGTAAGATAATATACTAACTATATTTATTTTCATTCTATTGCATATATTAATATAATTATCTTCAATATATTTTTTTTTAATAAAATTAATTGATATTAATTTATCAAATAAAAAATCCTTTTGTTTATAGCTTTTATAAACTTTAAAGTCTTGAAATTTATTTTCTTTTATTATTAAATTTAATAATTCATTTAAGCTAATTTCATCATCAATTAAAAAGTTATTTTTAGCTTGAAAGGAGTTAAAAATTAATCCACCAATCTCATCTTTAATTATTTTTTTCTCTAACTTTCTATTTTTAGAAACTAACTGAATAAAATCTGCATTAATTTTTTCAACCATTGTACTCAGGTGATTTAATTCCTCATTTGTTGGTTTTCTAAATGAATTAAATAAATCTTTTGATTTACCAGCATTAGTTGAATAAACCTCTATTTCATTTTCTACTTCTATTGTTTTCCCTAAAAAACCAGAGGAAATTAGTTTTGGTTTATTGAAGTAAAACCAATCAGGTCCTTTAACACCAATACTTCCAATAATAGATCCATAGCTTGCATAAATTTTTTCTCCTGAAAGAGAAGACCAATAACCACCAGAAGCTAATATTTCAGATGTATGAAAAATTATACTTGCATTAGATTTTTTCTTAAAAGTTATAAACGAATTGTATAATTCATTTGACGCGCTTACGGTCCCTCCTGGTGAATTTATTGAAACTATTAAAACTTTGGGATCAATTATAAGAATTTCTTCTAATTTTTTTTGAATTCTAATAGGAGATATAAAATTAAAGCCAACCAAATCATTAAACGAGCTATCACTTTCAATTATAGGCCCACTGATCTGCAAAATAAATATTGTATTATTTGATTCTTCATTACCTTTAATTAAATCAAAACCAACATTACTTTGACTGTTTGTATAAGCTGATATTCCAATAATTATTAGAAAAAATAGCAAAATTGCAAAAAAAAACCCTAAAGTTCTAAAAAAAACATTAAAAAAAGTATTCATAAGTGTTGTTTTTATATATGAAAATATAAAAAAAAATGGTTTTTTTTCATATTTGGTCTTGATAAGAATTTTTTAATGCTTAAATAATTAGCACTCTATTAGCAAGAGTGCTAATAAAAAAATGTTAATTTTCAATAATTTAAATTGAGGAAAATATGAACTTTAAACCATTACATGACAGAGTACTCGTTAGAAGAGTTGAATCTGATCAAAAAACAGCAGGTGGAATTATAATTCCAGATACTGCTCAAGAAAAACCTATGGAAGGTGAAGTGCTTGAAACCGGTTCTGGCGCAAGAGATGAAGTAGGAAAATTAGTTCCATTAGACGTAAAAAAGGGAGATAAAATTCTTTTTGGTAAATGGTCAGGAACTGAAGTTAAAATGAACGGAGAAGATTATCTAATAATGAAAGAATCTGACATTATGGGAGTTATTACTCCAAATAAAAAAAAGAAAAAATAAATAAATTAAGAAATTAAGAGAGGAATAAAATGTCTGCAAAAAATATATTTTTCGGATCTGATGCCAGAGCAAAGATGCTTACTGGTGTTAATAAATTAGCAGATGCTGTTAAGGTCACTCTTGGCCCAAAAGGTCGTAACGTTGTTATGGACAAATCTTTTGGCGCACCAAGAATTACTAAAGATGGTGTTAGTGTTGCTAAAGAGATTGAACTTAAAGATAAATTTGAAAACATGGGTGCTCAGATGGTACGTGATGTTGCTAGCAAAACAAATGATTTAGCTGGAGATGGAACAACAACTGCCACATTATTAACGCAAGCAATTGCAACTGAAGGAATGAAGTCTGTTGCAGCTGGTATGAATCCAATGGACCTTAAACGAGGAGTTGACTTAGCTGTTGATGCAATTGTGTCTGAGATTCAAAAAAAATCTAAAGTTATTAAAACTGACAAAGAAGTATCTCAGGTAGGAACCATCGCATCAAATGGTGATGCTGAAGTTGGTAAAATGATTTCTAGCGCTATGCAAAAAGTTGGTAAAGAAGGTGTAATAACAGTTGAAGAAGCAAAAAGCCTTGATACTGAACTTGATGTAGTAGAGGGAATGATGTTTGATCGTGGTTATTTATCACCATATTTTGTCACGAATGCTGAAAAAATGATAACTGAAATGGGGGATTGTCTTGTTCTTTTACACGAAAAGAAATTATCAAGCCTACAACCAATGTTACCACTTTTGGAATCAATTGTTCAATCAACTAAACCACTTCTTATAATTGCTGAAGACATTGAAGGTGAAGCACTAGCTACACTTGTTGTTAATAAACTAAGAGGCGGTTTAAAAATAGCTGCTGTTAAAGCTCCAGGTTTTGGGGATAGACGTAAAGCTATGTTAGAGGATATCGCTATTCTAACTGGAGGCCAAGTAATTAGTGAAGATCTAGGTATTAAATTAGAAAATGTAACAATAGACATGCTTGGAGTGGCTAAAAGAATAGTAGTTGACAAAGAAAACACAACTATTGTTCAAGGAGCTGGCAAAAAGAAAGACATCGAAGGTAGATGTAATCAAATTAGAGCTCAAATTGAAGAAACTT
>CAYQFB010000097.1:0-3662 GCA_964416705.1 uncultured Alphaproteobacteria bacterium | reverse complement strand
GGTATTTGATGTCCCCACCACAATTGTCTTGAAATACACCATGGTTGAATATTTTCCATCCAATTAAAAAAAGTTTTTTCCCAAATTTTTGGAACAAAATTTGTATTGTTTTGTTTTTCAGAATTAATAGGATCAATTGATAATTTTTTTGCGTTACAAAACCATTGATCTGTTAACCAAGGCTCAATAACTACTCCAGACCTGTCACCATAAGGGACAACCATTTCTTGTTTTTCTTCTTTTATGAGAAGATCTAATTTACTTAGTTCTTCTAAAATTAAATTTCTCGCTTCATATCTATCTAGACCTTGAAATTTAGCCGGCGCATTTTTATTCACTTTTGCAAATTGATCAAAAATATTAACAAATTCTAAATTGTGTCTTTTCCCAACTGCAAAATCATTGAAATCATGCGCAGGAGTAATTTTAACTGCCCCTGATCCTTTTTCAGGATCTGCATATTCATCAGCAATAATAGGAATTTGTTTTTCAACAAGAGGTAGAGTGCAAGTTTTGCCTATTAAATCTTTATATTTTAAATCTTCAGGATGAACAGCTACAGCTGAGTCTCCAAGCATTGTTTCTGGTCTGGTTGTTGCTACAATAATAAAATTATCTTTATCAATAGGATATTTAATATGCCAGAGACTTCCTTCTTGTTCTTTTTGTTCAACTTCTAAATCAGAAATTGCAGTTAATAATTTAGGATCCCAGTTTACTAATCTTTTATCTCTGTAAATTATTTCATCATTATATAAATCTACGAAGACTTTTCTTACAGCTTTAGATAAGCCTTCGTCCATAGTAAATCTCTCTCGAGACCAATCAGCAGATGCGCCTAACCTTCTTAATTGATTATTAATACTTCCTCCTGACTCTTCCTTCCATTCCCAAACTTTTTTAATAAATTTTTTTCTACCTAATACTCTTCGATTTAAACCTTCATCAGCAATTTTTCTTTCAACAACCATTTGAGTTGCAATACCTGCATGATCTGTTCCAGCTTGCCATAACACTTCTTTACCTTGCATACGGTGATAACGTATTAAAATATCTTGAATAGTAAAAGTAAGTGCATGACCCATATGAAGACTTCCAGTAACATTTGGGGGAGGCATCATAATAGTATAAGACTCTTTATTTTTTTTTGATATAAAACTACTTGATGATTCCCAATCAGAATATATTTTTTTTTCATCCTTTAAAAAATCAAAAAACTTAGGAAGTTGCATATTATTTTTTATTTTTAAAATATTTATCAAGAAGATTTGGTAGTTGATTTTCAAGCATATTGCTCAATTTTTTTTCTAATAAATCACTTAATTTTTTTTCTATAACATTATTGATTTCATTAATATCATTAGGTTGGTCTAAAAATTTTACAGTACCATCATCATTAATCTTTTTATTCAAAATCAGTACATTGTCATTTTTTTCAGAAAAATCATTTTCATCTTCTAATGCCCTTCTTATTACTTCTAGTGTATCTTTTATAGATTCATTATTTGCCATAATTCTCTTATAAATTAAGTAAAGGAAATACTAAAGACTAATTATAATTAGGGAGAAATTTTTCAAAAGTTGAAATTAAAGAGCCTTCAAGAGCCATAATATTGAAATAATTTAAAATCATATCTTTGTTTGAAGAGTGATAATTTACATTAACAGTAAGGAGCTCACTTTCAGCATCAATTAAATCAGTTATTGTTTTAGTGCCAATATTATATTCTTCTTTTATACTCTCCAAAGATGTTTGAATTGACATTAACTGCTTATTGTTTGAGGCTATATTTGATTTACTAATTAAAAAATCTTTATACAAGTTTGATGCCTCTATTATAAGATCTTGTTTTGTATCTTCAAAGCTCAATTCAGCTTGTAGAAGCTGTGACTGATATTTTCGAATATCAGATTTATCATTGTTTTGCTGAAAAATAGGTATAGTTAAAGTCAAACCCAAAGTTCCGTTTGTTTTTTCAGTACCAGAGTCAATTCTTCCTGAATCTGAATATTCTACAGAAGTTGATAAATCTAATGATGGCTTATTAGCAAGTTTCTCTTTAGAAAGAAGTATGCTTGTATTTCTGATATCATTATCGAGAAGAGCTAATGAATAATTATTTTTTTCTATATTTTGAATAAATTTATTTAAACCAATGTCTTTACTTAAATCAATAAAATCTTCTAAATTAATAGGATCTAATCCAACAATTCTATTAAATGTAATTTTGCTCACATCATAATTTTGCTGAGAAATAAATAAATTAGTCTTAGCAATTGCATAAGCTGACTATGCATTTTGAAGATCATATAGAGTAGCTGAACCTAAATTAAATTTTGTTTTAATTTCATCTAAAAAACGTGAAACTGAGTCAAAATTTTTGTTACTTGCTTCAAGAGATTTTTCATAATTAATAACTGCAAGATAGCCTTCGATAGCACTTAATATTAGATTTTGAATAGTTACTTTGAAATTTATCACCTCTTTGTCAAACAACAATTTTGATCTTTCGATTTCTAAATCTTTCTCACCCGCATCATATAGATTTTGACTGAGTGATAGTTTATATTTATCCGTAAAAGTTTCAGGTGTTGTTGTTGCTGTCGATGTTGAAGAATCAGATGTTGAGTATGTTCCAGATATTGTACTAGTTATAGTTGGCAATTTTTGATTGTAAGCATTTTCAATTAATTCTTTTGATTCTGTTAATTTTTCAAATGCAATTCTAACTTTTGGATTGTTTTCAATTGTGCTTTTTATCGCATCATCAATATCAATTGAAAAGGCTAATTTAGAAAATAATAGAAAAATAACAAATAATAATTTTTGCATTAGAAATTAAAACTTTCTACTTTTTTTGTAAGATAAAAGTTAGAAAAAACATCAAATAAGAAATCTTTAGAATAATTATTTATATATTTAGTCATTTTATAAGCTTTAGATAGTTCATCATTTATTTTTTCAATATATA
Organism: uncultured Alphaproteobacteria bacterium; assembly: GCA_964416705.1. Lineage (GTDB taxonomy): Bacteria > Pseudomonadota > Alphaproteobacteria > HIMB59 > CACPNW01. The sequence continues at coordinate 690 of CAYQFB010000097.1, read as the reverse complement.
TTATCCTGCCTCCTACATTTATTTGATTTAATAAATCAAGATTAATATTATATTGTGGACAGTCAATTATAATTAAATCAAAGGGCTCTTTATCTGACAAACCTTCAGAAAAAAAATTTTTAAAAACATATCCGTTAGTAATATTATTTTCTATAAAATTTTTGTTTATATTTTCTATACATTCTTGATCATTATCAGTAACATAAACCTCTTTACATAGTTTTGATATTAAAACAGAAAGATATCCTGTTAACCCGCCAATATGTAATACTTTTTCATGATTTTGAATTTCTGAAAAATTTAAAATTTGAGCTAAATGAAGATTTTTAAGATATCCTCTAGAGTTCTTTACATATATATCCTGATCTGAATAGCAAATATTCTTTTTATCTTCAGATATAAATTTTTCTTTGGAAACCTTATTAAAAATATCTAGAATTATAATATTTGTTATTTTATTAGGTCTGAGCTGATTTTCTATCATCACCTCACGATTTTTATCAAAATTAATATTCATTAAAGGATAGTTTTTAAAGATTCATATACATAATAACATTAAAAATTGATATGTTTTTTATATTTTTCGTTCTTTAATTTTGATTAATTGACTTGAAGTTAATAACAGATTAATTGTCCAAAAAATTTGGCTCGGTGGCAGAGTGGTTATGTAGGGGCCTGCAAAGCCTTGCA
>CAYQFB010000096.1:0-3668 GCA_964416705.1 uncultured Alphaproteobacteria bacterium | reverse complement strand
AGAAAAACTTAAAAGAACATGGTGATAAAGTTCCTGAAGAAGATAAAAATAAAATAACTGCAGACATTGAAGAGCTGAAAAAAGTAAAAGACAGCGATGACATGGAAGCGATTAAAACAAAAACAGAAGCTCTTGTTCAATCTTCTATGAAGCTTGGGGAGGCAATCTACAAACAAGATCAACAAGCAGGTGCAGCCCAGCCTGAACCTTCTAGTGAAGAACCATCTTCTGATAAAAAAGATGAAAAGGTAGTTGACGCAGAATTTGAAGAAGTAGACGAAGATAAAAAAGATTAACTTTATCTAACAATACCTTTTAAAGGGGCGTAAATGGCTGACAAAGATTTTTACGAAATACTTGGTGTTCAAAAAAATGCTAGTGACGATGAAATAAAAAAATCTTACCGTAAGCTTGCAATGAAATATCATCCAGATAGAAATAAAGATGATAAAGAATCTGAGCGTAGGTTTAAAGAAGTATCAGCAGCATATGAAATTTTAAAAGATTCAGAAAAAAGATCTGCTTATGATCAATATGGTCACGATGCTTTTCGTCAAGGAGGTATGGGCGGCGGTCAAGGTTTTGGAGATTTTGGTGGAGGTTTTTCAGATATATTTGAAGAGTTTTTTGGGGGTGGTTTTGGCGGATCTTCAAGACAACGCGCCCCTCAAAGAGGAAATGATTTGCGTTATAACATGTCGGTTTCTCTTCAAGAAGCATTTAATGGGAAAAAATCTCAAATAAGAATTCCAAGTTATGAAGGTTGCGACTTATGTTCCGCTACTGGAAGTGCTGATAAATCAGGTCCTAGCACTTGTTCTACATGTGGTGGACATGGCAAAGTAAGATCAACACAAGGTTTCTTTTCAATCGAGCGTCCATGCCCAAAGTGTGGAGGTGAAGGTTCTTCAATTAAAAACCCATGTTTAAAATGTAGTGGATCAGGCCAGGTTAAAAAACAAAAAACGATATCTGTAACAATTCCAGCCGGTGTTGATACAGGTACAAGAATTCGTATATCAGGCGAAGGTGAGCCAGGACAAAGAGGGGCTGGGAACGGTGATTTATATATTTTTGTTGAAGTCCAAAAAGATAAATTATTTGAGCGTGAAGAGGAAAATGTTTTCTGCCAAATTCCTATTTCTATTACAACAGCAATCCTTGGCGGTGATGTCGATGTGCCTACAATAGAAGGGAAAAAAGCTAGACTCAATATTCCTCCAGGTACACAATCAGAAACACAATTTCGCTTAAAAGGTAAAGGTATGAGTATTTTGCGTCAAACAAGACGTGGAGACATGTATGTTGAGACAAACGTAGAAATCCCTGTTAATTTAAACAGTAAACAAAAAGCAATATTGCAAGAATTTGAAAAAGAAGGTGGCACATCAAAAAAACACAGTCCAAAATCTCAGAGTTTTTTCTCTAAATTAAAAGAGGTTTGGGAAGATTTAACTTAATCTCTTTTCATTCAAGTTTACTCAAAGTATAAGCAATTCTATGGCAAAAATAAAAGTGGGTATAGCAGGTTGTTTAGGACGTATGGGCCAAGAGCTCACAAAACAAATATTAGAAGATAAAAACTTTATATTTGTTGGTGGTTTTGAGCATAAGGAACACCAAAAAATTGGAAAAAAAATTAGTGATGTTACAAACATACAATCGGGGGAAGTTGTAACAAATAATGCCATCTCTATTTTTAAAATAGCTGATGTTGTTATCGACTTTACGACTCCTCAATCGACATTATCAAATGTTAAAATTGCCAGTATTACAAAAACAGCTTTAGTTATTGGCACAACAGGTATTACTAAAAAACAAAAAAATAAAATTAAAAGTTTTTCAAAAAAAACTCCTATCCTTATGTCATCTAATATGAGTATCGGAGTAAACCTTTTATTTGATTTAGTAAAACAAGCAGCTTCCTCTCTTGGGGGTAATCAATATGATATTGAAATTGCAGAAACACATCACAAGCATAAAGTCGATGCCCCTTCAGGTACAGCTCTTTCTCTAGGAGAATACGCTGCAGCAGGTCGTAAAACTACATTAGATAAAACTAAGGTTCTGGATCGCACCAAAAATCTCAAGAAAAGAAAAGATGGTGATATAGGGTTTTCAGTAACAAGAGGTGGCGAGATAGCCGGTGAGCACACAGTTAGTTTTATAAGTAAAGATGATAGAATTGATCTTGTTCATAAAGCAAACAATAGATCAATCTTTGTCACTGGTGCGTTAAAAGCAGTGATATTTGTTTCAAAAAAGAAGTCTGGTTATTTTGAAATGAAAGATTTGCTTAAAATTTAAAGTATTATAAAAAATTACTTAAATTTTTCCAAATAAATTAACTTGATTAAATTTTTTGACAGAATATTTTGTTTTAAATTAGTATGAAAAAAATTATTTGGATCTCTTCTTACCCTAAAAGTGGAAATACTTGGACAAGATATTTTTTATCAAATTATTTTTATAATAAACAAAAAATTAATTCAGATTTTAATATTCTAAATAAAATAGACAAATTTCCACCATATAAAATTCTTCCACAATTATTAAGTGAGGATGAAATTAAAGAAAGCGCTTATAATATTTCAAAATACTGGCATGATATTCAATTAGAAATAACAAAAGAAAAAGATGATTTTATTTTTTTAAAAAATCACAATGCTTTAGTTTCTGTTGAAGGAAGAAACTTAACGGAGGAGAAGTTTTCTTTAGCATTTATTTATTTAGTTAGAGATCCAAGAGATATAGCAATATCTTACAGTAATTTTGATAAAACACTAAGCATAGATAAAGCCATAGAAAGAATTACGTCGGAGAATCTTTATTGCCACGTTACAAAAAAATTTCCCTTAGATGTTGAAGTCCTAGGGTCATGGAAATTTAATTACTATTCGTGGAAGAACGGAGTAGCGGAAGTACCAAGAATTATAATTAAATATGAAGATTTAATAAATAATACTTTTGAAACAAAACTAAAAATAATTAAGTTTTTATCAAATATTCTAAATTTTGAAGTTGATACAAATCATATAAAGTATTCAATTGAACAATCAGATTTTAAAAGACTTCAGGGAATTGAAAATAATTATAAATTTCATGAAAGCACAAATACCTTTTTTAATTCTGGCAAGATTGGTCAGTGGAAAAATATATTGTCCCCTAAACAAATAGGCACAATAGAAAATTTTTGCAAAAATGAAATGCAAGAACTAGGATATTTGTAAATTCAACTTTATTAAAAAATATGGATAAAAGCTCAATCAATTCTGTTTATAAAACTCTGGCAAAAAAAATAGGGGCACCCAAGACTGAGCTTAATTACCGCAACCCCTATACCTTTTTAATTTCTGTTGTTTTATCAGCACAAGCCACTGATAAATCAGTGAATGCAGTAACAAAAGACTTATTTAAAGTTGTTAAAACTCCAAAAGACATGGTTGTTTTAGGAGAGAGAAAACTGAAGGGTTATATTAAAACAATTGGTCTTTATAACTCCAAAGCAAAGAATGTATTAAATCTCTCAAAAATATTAATCAATGATTATAAAAGTAAAGTGCCTTCAGAATTTAAGGATTTAATTAGTTTGCCTGGAGTTGGCAATAAGACTGCAAGTGTGTATCAAAATGAAATACTAGATATTCCAAGAATTGCAGTTGATACAC
>CAYQFB010000095.1:0-3674 GCA_964416705.1 uncultured Alphaproteobacteria bacterium | reverse complement strand
ATGAAGTTGATGGTAACTTAGTAGCCATATTAGGTCCTACTAATACTGGAAAAACCCATTTAGCGTTTGATAGATTGATGGCCTATCAATCTGGAATCTTTGGTTTTCCATTACGTTTATTAGCAAGAGAAAACTACGACAAAGCAGTTAAAAGAGTTGGAATAAATAATGTTGCATTAATCACTGGTGAAGAAAAATTTATACCAAAAGAGGCTAAATATTTTTTTTGTACTGTGGAGTCTATACCTAAAAACTTAAATGTAGAATGTGTAGCTATTGATGAAATTCAATTAGCATCAGATTATGAGAGAGGTCACATATTTACCGAGCATTTATTAAATACTAGAGGTGAGTTTGAAACAATATTATTAGGCTCATTAACTATAAAGTTCTTATTGTTAAAAATTTTTTCTAATATAAAAATTGAGATCAGAGAGAGATTTTCAAAACTTAGATTTACATCTAATAAAAAATTTTCAAAACTTAAACCTAGGACGGCTGTAATTGCGTTCAATATAAACAGCGTTTATGAATTGGCTGAAAATGTTAGATCTCATAGAGGGGGAGCAGCAGTTGTTTTAGGATCTTTGAGCCCAAGAACAAGAAATTCTCAGGTAGAAATGTATGAAGAAAAAAAAGTAGATTATCTAGTTGCCACTGATGCAATTGGTATGGGTTTGAATTTAAGTATTGACCATGTAGCCTTCTCTGCTATCGAAAAATTTGATGGAAAATTTAAAAGAAATTTAGCTCCAATAGAAATAGGCCAAATAGCAGGAAGGGCAGGAAGATATGAAAATAATGGAACTTTTTCATTATTAAAAAACGCCGGTCAATTAGATATAAAAACTATCCAAAATATTGAAGAAAGTAACTTTGATTCTATTACTAGAATTTATTGGAGAAATACCTTCCTTGATTTTTCAAGTGTTGAAAATTTTCTAGCAAGCTTGAAGCAGTTTCCTGTGCATAATTTTTTTATTCATAAAAAAAATGCAGTAGATGAATTAAATTTTAGATTTTTAATAGGTGATAATAATATTAAAAAATTATTGACAAACAAAGATAGAATAAAATTATTGTGGGATGTATGTAGAATTCCAGATTTTCAAAAATTGTTTAATGATACTTATCTTCAATTTCTAAAGACAATTTTTTTACTTTTAATAAAAAATGAAAAAATACCAAAATTATGGCTTGAAAAAAATATTTTAGGACTTCAAAATTTTAATGGTGGAATAGAAGAGCTTTCATTAAAAATATCTCAAGTAAGAACATGGACATACATATCAAATCATCAAAATTGGATTGATAATGAAAAATATTGGCAGGAAATTACTCAAAAAATTGAAAATGATTTATCCGATAATCTTCATGAAGGATTAACTAACAGATTTGTTGACTCAACTTCAAAGTATTTCATTGATTCTAATAAAAATGATTTAAATCAAGATCTAACTGTAAATCATGATAAAATTATAACTATTAATAATATAGAATATGGTTCACTATATGGTTTTAATTTAAAATTAAATAAAGATGCAATTTCCCATTCTCTTTTCTCTCTAACTCATGTAAAAAAATTAGCTAGAATAATGATTGAAGAAAAAATAAACAATTTTTTAAACGCCCCTAATGAGTCGATAAGCTTTGGTAAAATTAACGAAATTAATTTTAATCAAACTATAAACATTTATTGGGGAGAAGAAATTATTGGATATCTAACGAAAGGTTCAGCTATAACTACTCCTATTGCAGATGCTTTAAATACTGAATATATTAGTAGCGAAAATAGGTTACTAATTTCTGCAAAACTTCAAAAGTGGATAGATGAATTAATAAAAGTATTATTGTGGCCCCTTAAAGAAGACGATAATGAAAATATATCTGCTAATATAAGAGCTATAAAATTTAATGTTTTTGAAAATTTAGGTACACTACCCGTAGAGCAATTTAGCACCTTTTTAAAAAATATATCTTTGGAAGACAAAAATATAATATCTAAATCAGGTATTCGAATAGGTGCAAAGTATTTTTTTGTTCCTAATTTTTTAAAAAAAGCACCAATGGAGCTATCTGCTCTTTTATGGTGTTTGTTTAATGATTACAAATTTGAAGGTTCAATCCCATTACCAAAAGATGGTAGGGTATCTTTTGAAATTCAAAATGAAATGAAAAAAGAATATTGGTCTGCTATAGGCTACATAAAACTTAATAACTTTGCATTAAGAGTAGATGTTTTTGAAAGAATATTTTTTATAGCTAGGCAGAAAATTAAAAATGGTCCTTTTTTAGAATCTTCAGATTTAATGAATCCAGTCGGTTGTGATAGACATCAATTAAGAGATATACTGATATTTTGCGGTTTTAGCGTCTTAAAATTGCATAACGATAGGGATTTATATTATAATGAACTAAAAAAACACTCCAAAAAATTCACAAAAGATAAAACAAAAAAAATAAATATTAAAAAAAATACTAAAACCACCAAAGTTTCAAATAAAAATAAAAAACTAGCAGATCCAAATTCTCCTTTTGCAGTTTTAGAAAAACTACTTTAAATAAATTTAAAAATAGAAATTTATAAGGTATTAAATTGTTGCAATCTCTAAGAAAAATATTTTCAAATAGTATTAATCACAGTCAAGAAGATGATAATAAAGATATTAATATTCTTGCAGGGCTGATGATAGAGGCAGCCAATACTGACGGTAATATTTCAAATGATGAGGTAAATAAGATTTCTTTCAGCCTTATAAATGTTTTTAAAGAACATCCAAAAGAGGTGGAGATGGCGCTTTCTAGAGCACTTGCTGATAAAGATAATTCCCACTCATTACATTTTTATACTTCAAAATTAAATAAATCTTTTTCCCATGAAAAAAAATTATTATTAATTGAAGTGTTATGGGAAGTTATCCTTTCAGATAATGAGATTCATGATTTTGAGTCAAATCTGTTAAGAAGACTTGCTGGATTATTATATATATCAGACATTGAATGTGGAAATGCAAAAAAAAGAGCTAATGATAAAGTAAATAAATTATGACATATGTAGTTGATGAAAATTGTATAAAATGTAAACATATGGATTGTGTTGAAGTTTGTCCTGTAGACTGCTTTTATGAAGGTGAAAATATGTTAGTTATACATCCAGATGAATGTATTGATTGTGGAGTCTGTGAACCAGAATGTCCTATTGATGCAATTCACTCTGATACAGAAGAAGGAATGGAAAGGTGGGCAGAAATTAATCGTAAGTATTCGGAGATATGGCCTGTTATTACTGAAAAAAAAGAACCACCAATTGATGCTAAAAAATGGGAAGGTGTTGAAAATAAATTTCAAGACTATTTTATTAAAAAACCAGGAATATAAATATGGTAAAAAAAAATCCACAATTTAAAGAAGGTGAAATTGTTGTATACCCAAAGCATGGTGTAGGTGAAGTTATAAAAATCGAAACAATGGAGATAGAAAGTATCAAAACAAATTTTTATGTTGTAAAAATGGAACAATCAAAATTAACTATTAGAGTTCCAACAGATAAGCTTGAACAGGTGGGTTTAAGAAAAATTTCTTCAAAAAAAATTATTGAAGAAATGTTGGATGTTTTAAAATTAAAACCAAAAATAAGACGGATTATGTGGAGTAGAAGAGCTCAAGAATATGAT
>CAYQFB010000094.1:2306-3710 GCA_964416705.1 uncultured Alphaproteobacteria bacterium | reverse complement strand
GGACCATAAGCATCAAGTGCTACTACCATTCCTGCTAAAGCTAGCATTGTTGTTACAGCAATTGCTATTCCAAATAATCCAGCAAGTGAATGCGTAATTATTATACCTGCTACAATTATAATTGCAGGAAGTGCAGTTGCTTCTAAACTTATTGCAAGACCCTGTATAACGTTTGTTCCATGACCAGTAGTAGAGGCTTGAGCAATACTTTGTACTGGCCTATAATTAGTTCCTGTATAATATTCAGTAACCCAAATAATTAAGCCAGTAATAATTAAACCTGATAAACCACAATAAAAAAGAGACATTCCAGTAAATGATTTATCATCAACAGAAAAAACTGAACTTAGACCTATGACGTGATCAGTTATAAAGTATAAAAGTATAGCTGATAAAATTGCAGATACTGCAAAACCTTTATATAATGCGACCATAATATTTTCACTTTTACCTAATCTAACAAAATATGTTCCCACAATACTTGCTAGAGTACAAACACCAGCAATGGCAAGTGGGTACATCATCATAGAAGAAAGATCTGAAAAAAATATTGAAGAAAGAACCATCGTAGCAACTACTGTTACTACATATGTTTCAAATAAGTCAGCAGCCATACCAGCACAATCACCAACATTATCTCCTACGTTATCGGCTATAACTGCAGGATTTCGAGGATCATCTTCAGGGATACCTGCCTCTACTTTACCAACAAGGTCGGCTCCTACATCTGCGCCTTTAGTAAAAATACCTCCACCTAATCTAGCAAAAATTGAAATTAATGATGCTCCAAAACCTAATGATACCAAAGGAGCTACAATTGCTCTACCAGGAAATAGGCCTGAATTATCTAAAACAAAATAATAGAGAGCAATTGATAATAAAGCAAATCCTGCAACTAACATACCTGTAACTGCACCAGCTTTGAATGAAACAGATAGGCCCTCTGCCAAACTTGAGCTTGCCGCTTGAGTAGTTCTTACATTAGATCTAACAGAAATATTCATACCTACATAACCTGCAGCTCCTGAAAAGATTGCACCAATTAAGAAGCCCATACCTGAAGATAGGCCGAATACTAGCCAAATTAATACAAAAATAACAATTCCAACTAATCCGATAGTTAAGTATTGTCTGTTTAAGTAGGCTCTTGCTCCTTCTTGGATTGCACTTGCAATACTAGCCATTTTTTCATTACCAGCACTAAGTGATAAAATTTGCCTTGATGTAACTAAGCCGTACAAAACAGCAGCTAGACCACATAATAATATAAAGATTTGCATTGTTGTCATTGTGGGTAATCTCCTTGATTTTTTTTGCTCATATGTCAGAAAGTATTGGAAAAATCAAGATTTTAGGAAAAATGATCAAAACTATGGATATTTTTTATAATTTTTAAAGAATCAT
>CAYQFB010000094.1:0-2206 GCA_964416705.1 uncultured Alphaproteobacteria bacterium | reverse complement strand
AATCTTTGACAAATCACCCAAAAAACCATCTGAAATATCTATTGCTGAGTTTATGTATTTATAAGCTTTAGATCCAAACATGCATGGTTTAGGATATAAATATTGTTTTTTAAAATATAATGAATGTTTTTTACCTAACTTCATATGTGAATTCTTTGAAACTCTACAACCTAAATATGAATTACCTAAATTCCCTGTTACCCAGATATCATCTCCTAAATTAGAGTTCTTTTGTGATATAATATTCTTTAATTTAGCTTCACCAAATAAATTAGCCGTTAAACTAATTTGATTAGCTTTTGAAATATCACCCCCAAGAAGGTAAATATTATATTTTTTTTGAAGTTTTTTTAGCTTTAAAGTAAATTTTTGTAACCAGTCATAATTAATTTTAGAATTAATTGATAAATTTAAAGTATAAGTTTTAGGAATAGCACCCATTGCAGAAATATCAGAGAGATTTATGCAAAGTATTTTTTGCGCAATTGATTCTGGTGGATCATTAGAAAAAAAATCAATATTTTCAACTATAGTATCAGTTGTTACAACAGTTTTATATTTTCTTGATATATTAAAATAAGCTGCATCATTTTCAAAATTATAAGTCCCGATCTTATTTAAATTAAGCTTTTTAAAAAACGTATCTATTATTATTTTTTCAGATAATTTAGAATTATAAGATATTTTTGTCACTTAAATACTTATCTGTAATTGCATTAATAATACCAAGATCATTTATAGGTATTAGTGTTTTAGAAATGTTTATATAATCATTAACTAAAATTTTTACTTTTTCTTTTTTTGTAATTTCAAGTTCAGAAAAAATAGACAGAATTATAGATTTATTTATCTGATCCCAATTTTTATATTTTCTATCAAACTTTATTAAAGAATTTATTATATCTTCAATATTATGATATTGAATAAATTTCTCATAACTTTTTGTAAGTTTTTTGAAATAATTTTTGTTAAAATTAATAAGAATCTCTTTTTTATTCTTAATTGATGGAACTGATAACTTATAAAAGTAATTTTCAAAATCATTTATTTTTTCTTCAACAGAAGAGTTAGAAAATAAAGAAGAAAATATAAATTGAATAAATGCAAGCCTAGTTTCAGTTTTAATATAATTTTGCATTGATATTACAAAAGTTTAATACAAGCATTTGCCGCTTCTCTTCCTTTATTTTTTTTTCTAATATCACTTCTATTTATAGCTTGATTTAAATTTTCACATGTCAAAATTCCAAAACCTATAGGCTTTAGTGAATTATTTGAAATATCAATAATTTTTCTTGCACATTCATTAGCAATTAAATTAAAATGATAAGTCTCACCCCTAATTACACATCCTAAAGCAATAAAACCTTTATATTTTTTTATGTTTTTAGAAATAAAAAAAGGTATCTCAAAGCAACCTGGTGCATATACTACATCGAAATCTATATTGTTGATTTTTAATTCTTGAGTAGCTCCTTTGATTAAATTACTGCTAATTTTATCGTAATAGTTGGAGCTCACAATTAAAACTTTATTTCTCATATTTTTTGTTGCTTAATAATTTCAATATCAAAACCATCTAAAGCTATAATTTTTTTATTAGAATTTGAAAGTAATATTATTTTTTTAATTCCTATATCTTTCAGAATTTGTGCACCAACTCCATATTCGCGAAGTTCTAATTTATTGTTTTGCTTATTTCTTTGATCAAAAGCTTTAAGAATATTTGGAGCAATATCACTATTAATCAAAACTATTGCTCCAGAACCATTTTTTTCAATTATTTCAAATGAATGATTGATTTCATCACCAAAAATATTTTTTTCAGCAAAAATATCTTTTGCTATGTTTAGTTTATGCATTCTGACTGGATATAAATTATCAGCTACAGTTATATTTTTAACCAATGCATAATGTTTTTCTTTTGATAAAGTATTTTCAAATATTTTTAGAGTAAAATCTCTACCTTTATTACTTTCAAAAGGACGTTCAGAGATTTGTTTAATTATTTTATTATACTTTAGTCTGTACTTTATTAATTCGGATACTGTTCCTACTTTTAAATTATGAAATTTTGCAAATTCAAGTATTTCTGGCAATCTTGCCATATCACCATCGTCACTCATAATTTCACAAATTACTCCTGAAGGATTTTAACCTGCTAACTTGGATATATCTACAGCAGCTTCAGTATGACCTGCTCTTA
>CAYQFB010000093.1:0-3712 GCA_964416705.1 uncultured Alphaproteobacteria bacterium | reverse complement strand
TGGAGGAATTGTTGATCAATTAAATGCAATAAAAGCTAAAAATCAAAAACTAGAAAAATTAAATCAAGAATTAATTTTATCACAAAAAGAAACCCAAGAAACTTTAAATCTTTTAGAAAAAACAAATTTAGAACTAGCTTTGAGAGATGAAGAATTACAAAATCAAATTAATCAATATCAAAATCTTATGAATGATTTATTAGAAATAAATGATAGTCTAGGGTTAAAAGATGCGACATTACAAGAACAATTAGAAGCAATAAGATTTAAGAATCAAGAATTAGCAACACTAAATCAAAATCTAATAAATAAAGATAATACAATTTTTGATTTAAGAGGTAAGATAATTGAGTTAAACAATGTTCTTTCAATTTCTGATGAAAAAAGAATGGAACAGGCATTAGAAATAGCAATATTAAAAAAAGATATTGAAAATGTTGAGAATGCTAGAACGATGGAAAATGAGATTTCAAGTAATCAAATTAAAGATATGCAAATTGAAGCATCACAAACATTTGATCAGATCTCTATTTTATCAAATGAAATTGAAAATTTAAAAATTGAAATACTAACTTTAAATAAAGCTCTTGAGTCAAGCGAGATAGAAACTGCATCTAAAAATTTAGAAATCGAAATTCTTGGTGAAAGGTTAAATAAGGCATTAACCTCAAAAATATTTGAGTTACAAAAATATCGTTCAGAATTTTTTGGAAAATTGCAATCTTTATTAGGTGACAGAGATGATATTAAGGTTGTTGGTGACAGATTTATTTTTGAATCAGAATTATTATTTGATTCAGCTTCTGCAAATTTACAAGAAAATGGTAAAGAAAAGTTAAAACAAATAGCTATGACATTGATGGAGACTACAAATGAAATCCCAACAGACATTGATTGGATAATTCAAGTAGAGGGACATACTGATAAAAGACCAATTAATACTGTACAATTTCCTTCAAACTGGGAATTATCAACAGCTAGAGCTAATTCAGTTTTGAAATTATTACTTGAAATTGGTTTTCCTCCAAGAAGACTAGCAGCTGCTGGATATGGAGAATTTTATCCTATTAGTGATGGGGAAACTATAGAAGATTATCAGCAAAATAGAAGAATTGAACTAAAACTTACCTCAAGGTAGTTGCCTTAAATTAAACATAAAGTTTACTTACTTATCATTTATGAGATGGATTACTTTAATAGTATTTTTATTACTACCAAGTTTTGTTTATGCTGGATGCGATGATCAACCTTCAAATGAAGTTGATTGGACAAACTGTAACTTTGTCGAAAATCTTGATTTAATTGGAGTTGGAATGGCTAATGCAAAGATGTCAGGAGTTAATTTATCTCTAGCCAATTTAGAGAAATCCCAATTAAATAACTCTGACCTATCTATAGGGAATTTTATTTTTGCAAATTTTAGTAATTCAAATTTATATGCATCTAATTTACAAGGCGCTAATTGCAATAACGCAAATTTTGAAAATGCAAATCTTGCTAAAGTTAATTTTGAAGGAGCAAATCTTTTTACCTCATCCTTTAAAGGGTCCAATTTATACGAAGCTAACTTATTAGGTGCTAATATTTCAGGGGCAATTTTTGATGAAGCTAATTTATCTAGCGCTATATGGGTAGATGGAAAAAAGTGTGCTCTTGGATCTATAGGTGTCTGTAATTAATATAAAAATCTTATATTAAATTTTTTTTATAATTTACTTTTTGTGAAATATGATGCACAGATCTTTGATTATGAATTCTAATAGTTATTTTAGTGCATTTATATTAGTTTTGCTTGCTGGTTTATTTTGGAGTTTTGGAGCTGTAACAGTAAGATATATGATAGATGCTCATTCTTATGTGTTTCAATATTTATTTTATAGAGGATTTGCCATTGCAACTATTTTACTAATTTATTTATTTTTAAGAGAGGGAAAAAGTTTTTATAAAAATTTTTTTCGTATTGGCATTTCATCAATTCTTGGCGGGATATTTTTAGCCACAGCATTTACTGGTTTTATTTTTTCGATTACCATGACATCTGCAGCAGTTACTTTATTCATGTTGGCTGCAATGCCTTTTATTGCAGCTATAGTAGGATACTTAGTATTAGGTGAAACTCTTCGAAGATCTACACTTATATCAATGATAATTGCCTTTATTGGTATATGTGTAATGATCTACAATGATAGTATTTATGGCAGTGCTCTTGGAGCTATTATAGGATTTATTTCAGCAACTGGTTTTGCTTTTTATTCTGTTACAATTAGATGGAAGCCTGAAACGCCAAAATTTACAACAGTTGTATTAGCTGGTCTTTTTTGTTCTGTATTCTCTTTTTGCGTTCTAGGTTTTTCTTTTGAGTCATTTACAGATATGCCAACAATCAATAGTTATTTGAGTTTACTTCATGGCTTAATAGTTGCATCAGGTTTGATCCTATATACCTTAGGGGCAAAATACTTACCTTCAGCAGAGTTAACTTTATTATCATTAATGGAATGCGTAGGAGGTGTTTTGTGGGTGTGGTTGCCAGTTTTTGGCATTAATGAGGTGCCAAGTTTTAATGTTATCATTGGAGGTATGATTATTACCTTAGCAGTACTATTTCATGGTTATGGGGCAAGAAAAAAAAGAGAGCCTGTATTACCTTAGCTACTCATTGTAAGTTTAGAAGTATTTCTTCTAGGCAAGCTCAATTTAGTCCATACCTTATCAAGACAAGAAACCATGTTTTCTATGTGCTCTTTTCGATGTTTAGGAGTTACTGTAATTCTTAGTCTTTCTAATCCTTTCGGAACTGTTGGATAGAAAATTGGTTGTGCGTAAATTCCATGATCATCAATTAAGTTTTGAGAAACTTTTTTACATAGAAATGGATCGTTAATCATTACAGCTATTATATGACTATTTGTATCAATGTATGGGATTGCTATAGACTCGAGTAATTGTCTTGTAGTTGAAGCATTTTCATGAATTTTAATTCTTAAATGATCTGCTAAAGAAACTATATCAATAGCTTTATTCGTACCTGCAGCAATTGAAGGACAAATTGAAGTTGTAAAAATAAAGCCTGGAGCAAAACTACGTATATAATCTATGATTTCTTTACTAGCAGCAATATAGCCTCCCATTTGTCCATAAGCTTTCGCCAATGTACCATTAATTATATCAATTTCTTGATCAACTTTCATTTCAACAGCTATTCCTTTACCTTTTTCTCCGTATAATCCCACAGAATGAACTTCGTCTAAATATGTCATTGCATTATATTTTTTAGCAAGTTCAACTATTTTTGAAATAGGTGATCTAATTCCTTCCATGGAATACAAACTTTCAAAAACTATTAATTTAGGGTGGTCTTGTTGCACTTTATCAAGAAGTTGCTCAAGATGGTCAACGTCATTATGTTGAAATATATGGCAAGTTGCCCCACTATTTTTTATACCTTGTATTAGAGATGCGTGATTAAGTTCATCAGAAAATATTTCTAAATTTTTAATTTTTTTCCCCAGAGTCCATAAAGTAGATTGATTAGCTGTATATGCTGATGCAAATAATAGAGCATTATCCTTATTATGTACTTCTGCTAATTTTTTCTCAAGAGCAGTATGGTAAGAGCTTGTTCCAGAGATATTTCTTGTCCCTCCAGAACCTGATCCAATTTCTAAAAGTGTTTTAACAGTTTCATTTATGACTTCTGGGTGCTGGCTCA
>CAYQFB010000092.1:0-3868 GCA_964416705.1 uncultured Alphaproteobacteria bacterium | reverse complement strand
TTTGTAATTTTTTTAGATGCTTATCTAAGTTAACACTATTATTTCTTATCCAAAGCTTAAAATCTGTAACAACTTGATCATTTCTTGATCGAGCTGTATGTAATTTTCCAGCTGTTGTACCTATCTGTTCAAAGAGTAGTGACTCAATATTCATATGAATATCCTCAAGCTCTTTTTTAAATTTTACTTTTCCTTTATTGATATTGTTTAAAATTATTTTTAAGCCATTGACAATTTTTGCTTTTTCTTTTTTGGAAATTATTTTTTGTTTACCGAGCATTTTTGCATGAGCTATTGAGGCCTCAATATCTTCTTCATACATTCTTTGATCTACACCAATTGAACTATTTATAGTTTCAAGCAGTTTTGATGGGCTTTTTTTCAAATGCGTATTTCTTGATGGGTTTTTTTTCATCGCGTGGGCTATAAAGCTATTTACAATATTTTCCACTCAAATACGTTATTTTTTTGTATTTCTTTTAGTGAGATTTGCTAAATTATCTATATAAACTCTTAAAAAATGAAAATTTCAAAAGTTGTAGTTATTGGATCAGGAACCATGGGAAGCGGAATTGCTGCACAGGTAGCAAATGCAGGTTTGCAAGTTCATTTACTTGATTTAACCACAGAGATAGTTGCCAATGCGTGTGAACGAATCAAAAAATCAAGACCTCCTTTGCTAATGGAAAAAGATAATTTTAATCATATTATTCCTGGAAACATTGAAAATGATATGGAAACATTGAAAGATGCTGATTGGGTTGTTGAGGCAGTTGTTGAAAGAATAGACATAAAAAAAACTCTTTATTCACAAATTGATTCTTTACGAAAACCTGGTGCTCTCATCTCATCAAATACTTCTTCTATTCCTCTGAAGGTATTAACAGAAGATATGTCGAAGGAAATGAAAGAAGTTTTTTGTATTACACATTTTTTTAATCCAGTTCGCTATATGCGATTACTTGAATTAGTTATTGGGCCACAAAATAATAAAGATATAATAAATAATTTCGTTACATTTGGTGATAAGATTTTAGGGAAGACAGTTGTTGTCTGTAACGACTCACCAGGATTTTTAGGTAATCGTGTGGGTGTTTATGCAATGCAAGTTGCAATGACCGAAGCTTTTAATCTTGGGCTTAGTGTTGAAGAGGCTGATGCTGTTTTTGGAAGACCTCTTGGTATTCCTAAAACAGGAATATTTGGATTATATGACTTAATTGGTATTGATTTAATGGCGGATGTTTTAAAAAGTTTTATTAAAGAATTACCATCTAATGACTCTTTTCATGAAGTAGGAGTAGAACTACCAATTATAAACCAACTCATTGCGGATGGTTATACGGGAAGAAAAGGTAAGGGTGGTTTTTTCCGGATGAATAAATCTTCAGGTACAAAAGTTTTAGAGTCACTCAATTATAATAGTAATACTTACCATGAGTCAAAAAAAGTAGATTTACAACTCCCTGAAGTGATGGATGTTATGAAGGTTTTAAATAGAGAAGATGTATATGGAAAATATGCATGGTCTATTATGAAAAAAACAATTTTATATGCATCGCGCTTAATTCCCGATGTTACTGAAAATTTCAATGATATTGATGACGCGATGAAATGTGGATTTAACTGGACTAAAGGTCCTTTTGAAATACTTAATGAAATTGGAATAGAGAACTTTGTTTCAAAGTTAAATCGAGAAGAAGAAATTCCATCTTTTATAAAACAACTTCAAGATCAAAAAAAATTATTATTCAGCACGTCACAAAATTCGTTAGAATATTTTCATCCAAAACACTCTTATGTTCCAATGCAGAGACCTGACGGTGTAATATCTTTATCAGATATCAAAAAATCCTCTATACCAATCTATACTAATTCATCAGCTTCTATTTGGGAGGTATCAGGAAAATCAAGATTTATATGTGTTGAGTTTCACACAAAAGCAAATGTACTTGATGGACTTACTAACGATTGTTTAATGAAAGCACATGATTTATGTAGTGATAAGTATGATGGGATAGTTATTGCTAATGATGCAATGCAGTTTTCTGCAGGAGTCAATTTAAATTATTTCTACGAAAAAGCTGTGAATAAGCAATTTAAAGATATTGATCTTTTTCTAAATAATTTTCAACAATCACTTTACCAACTCCAACATGCAAAATTTCCTGTTGTTTCTTGTCCTTCTGGATTGGCTATTGGTGGTGGATATGAGGTTATTTCACAAACTAGTTTTATAGCAGCACATTCCAACTCTGTACTTGGTTTAGTAGAATCGCTAGTAGGTCTAATCCCAGCAGGAGGTGGGTGTAAAGAAATGCTGCGACGATGGTCTAACCATCATGAGATTAAAAAAGACCCAAAACTATTATCATTAAAAGTTTTCAATTTAATTGGGTATGCAACTACTGCTGATTCTCCAATAAAGGCAAAAGCTCAACAATTTTTAGGCGAGCAAGATATAATGGTTATGAGCAGAGACCGCTTAATAGAAGAGGCTGATAATCTTATTGTTTCAAAAAAAGAAAATTATCAAATATTAGAAAGTGCTTCATTCTCTTTACCAGGATCAACTATAATGTCAGAGATGATGGATATATTAGATGAATTAAAGGATAAAAAAGTCATTGGTGAGCATGGTATTGAGGTTGGTAAAAAATTGGGGTACATGTTGAGTGGTGGTGACACAAATCCATCAACTATATTAACAGAGCAAAACTTATATGATCTTGAAAGGGAAATTTTCATTGATTTAATAAAACAAAAACTTACACAAGAGCGTATCCGACATACTCTTGATACGGGAAAACCTCTTTTTAATTAATTCATATCTGACTAGGGATATTAATTATTTCTTTTAATGCTATAAACAATTTCATGAATCAATTTTCGACAGATCTTAATAAAAATAAAGCTAATTATACTTCCTTAACCCCATTAAGTTTTATCGCTCGAGCTAAAGATATTTATCCAAATTATGAGTCAGTAGTTTATGGAAATAGAATTTACACATGGATACAAACCTATAATCGTTGTACAAAATTTGCTAGCGCTTTAACAAAACAAGGTATTGGACTAGGTAATACGGTTTCTATTATTGCAGCAAATACTCCAGAATTATTAGAGGCCCATTATTCAATTCCAATGACAGGCGGGGTAGTCAATACAATTAATACACGACTAGATGCAGAAACAATTGCTTATATTTTAGAGCATAGTGATGCGAAGTTGTTAATTACTGATACACAGTTTTCTCCAACTGTTAAAAAAGCTTTGAGCATCTATGGCAAAAAAATACCTCTTATCGATATTCATGACGATCAAGCAATCTTTAAAGAAGGAGAGGGTGAAAAAATAGGAGATTGGACATACGAAGAATTTCTTGAATCAGGTGAAGACGATTTTAATTGGTCTTTACCAGAAGATGAGTGGCAAGCAATCTCTCTAAGCTATACATCTGGGACAACAGGGAAGCCAAAAGGTGTTGTCTATCATCATCGAGGATCTTATTTAATGTCAACGGGTAGTGTCACAGCTTGGAACATGACAAATAAACTTACTTTTCTTGCAACTGTACCAATGTTTCATTGTAATGGATGGGGTTATCCATGGACAGCTGCATTAATTCACGCCAAAGTAGTTTGTTGTCGATATATTGTTGCCAAGGATATTTATAATCTTATTAATAAACACAAAGTAACACATTTTGGTGGGGCGCCAATCGTATTAAATTTAATTGTAAACGCTGAAGAAAAAGACAAAAAAGAAATCAATCATAAAATTTATGTTCTTACAGCAGGAGCGCCTCCAACAAGTGCTATTTTAGAAAAAATGGATAACTTAGGATTTGAAGTTATGCATGTGTATG
>CAYQFB010000091.1:0-3893 GCA_964416705.1 uncultured Alphaproteobacteria bacterium | reverse complement strand
AACGTGCAGAATTGTTAGCTAAGTGGGATAACGATGTATCAGTAATTCCTAGATAATTGATAATGAATAAACTCGTTATCTACTGGATTACAACAGGAAGTTTAGGTTTTATCCTTCTTCCCTGGTATTTAGTAGATGACGGGTTTTTTTCTTTTTATTGGCTATTTGAATATGACATCGATTATTATGGATCAGGTTTATTAAAAGGATTTTTTTATAACAATTGGTTATTACCTATAATTATCCCTCTTTTTCTTCCTTTAATATTATTATCTTCTAAACTTAGATTAAACCACAAATTTTATTCTAATATATTTCTTTTTTCTGGAATTATTGGATTTGCTTATTTTTTTCTTCAAGGATTTTCAATTGGCATCAGAGGATGGAATTATGAATTTTATCAAAATATTTTTGGAGAAGTAGGAAGACAATATGGAGTAGGTATTGGTGCTGTATTAACTGTTGCCACTTTTATTTTTTATATAACACACGGATTATCTTCTCGAGGATGGTTGAATGGAGATAATTTTATTGTTGGCAGTATTTGGTTCATTATAATTTTAGTTTCCTTATTTGTTTTTTTCCCTATTGTTACAATGTTTAATAAAGCTTTCATTTCTTCTGAAGGCTCCTATGAATTATTAAATTTTTCTAATAAGTTTATTAATAAAGGAATTTGGGGAATTGATTGCCTATATAGTGCTTACAGTTGTGGAGTTGTTTGGAATACGATATTTATGGGTATTCTTACTGCATTTTCTTCAACCTTCTTAGGATTAGGATTTGCACTCTTAATTGTTAGAACAAAATTTAAATTTAAAAAAATTATTAGATTGTTATCAATACTACCGATAATTACCCCACCTTTTGTTATTGGATTAGCTATAATTATTCTATTCGGACGGAGTGGAGCGGTCAGTAGCTTTCTTGAATGGTCTTTTAATATTGAACCCTCGAGATGGATTTATGGCTTGTCAGGTATATGGTTTGCGCAAACACTTGCATTTACCCCTATTTCATTTTTAGTCTTAATAGGAGTTGTAGAAAGTATAAGTCCTTCAATGGAGGAAGCTTCACAAACTTTGAGAGCGTCAAGATGGAAAGTATTTAAAACAGTCACTTTTCCATTAATGAGACCAGGTATAGCTAATGCTTTTTTATTAGGTTTTATAGAAAGTCTTGCGGACTTTGGTAATCCACTTGTTCTAGGTGGTGATTATGATGTCCTATCAACTGAAATATTCTTTGCAGTCGTTGGTGCTCAATATGATGAATCACGCGCAGCAGTATTAGCTATTATTCTTTTATCTTTAGTTCTAGTTGCTTTTTTATTACAAAATCAATGGCTAGGAAAAAAATCTTATGTTTCTATAACTGGAAAGGGAGATAGTGGGGTCAATTCAATATTACCTTCAAGCGTGAAATTCTTAGTTTATTTTATTGTAATTCCTTGGTCTCTGATGACATTTATTATTTATCTTATGATAATATTTGGAGGGTTTGTTGAAATGTGGGGAGTCAATCATTCTTTTACTCTTAAACATTATATAGAGGCTTTTAGTGTTCATATAACAGAAACAAGAGATATTTTATGGACTGGTACTGCTTGGAATTCATTTAGTGTAACATTTTTTGTTGCAATATTTTCCGCACCCCCAACAGCTGCGATAGGTATCTTAACAGCATATCTGCTAACCAGACATAAATTTAAGGGTAAAAACGCATTTGAATTTGGAACAATGTTAAGTTTTGCAATACCAGGAACAATAATTGGAGTTAGTTATGTGTTTGCTTTTAATACACCTCCAATAGAAATTACTGGAACTGGAATTATATTAGTTATTTCTTTTGTTTTTAGAAATATGCCTGTTGGTGTAAGGGCTGGAATTGCTGCAATGAATCAATTAGACCCTCATTTAGATGAAGCTTCGTCGACACTAAATGCATCAAGTTTTCAGACTTTTAAAAATATCATACTACCTTTACTTAAACCCGCAATTATAGCCTCTTTAGTTTTCAGTTTTGTCAGAGCAATGACTGCAATAAGTGCGGTAATATTTTTAGTTAGTGCAAATTATGATCTAGCAACTTCATATATTTTAGGTAGATTAGAAAATAATGATTATGGGTTAGCTATAGTATATGCTTCGGCCCTTATTGTTATAATGTTAGTTACAATTGTTATAATGCAACTTTTAGTAGGTAAAAGAAAACTTGGAAGAAGAGAGGTTAATGAAAATCAATTGCAAGGTAATTTAGGAGGGTAAATGAAAAAAGTAAAAGTTGAATTTAAAAATATTATAAAAAAATTTAATGAAACAACTGCAGTAAATAACATTTCCTGTGATTTTGAACCAGGAACGTTAACTACTTTACTTGGACCTTCTGGTTGTGGCAAAACTACTTCACTGAGGCTAATTGCTGGTCTAGAAAGAGCAACATCAGGTAATATATTCATTGATAATGAAGATGTAACTATAAAACCAGCAACGGACAGAGATGTATCTATGGTATTTCAATCATATGCACTTTTTCCTCATATGTCAGTTCTTGAAAACGTATCATATGGTTTAAAAATGATTAATGTTAAAAAATCTGAATATGTAGAAAAATCTATAAACACTCTTAACTTAGTAGGTCTAGAAAATTATGAAAATAGAATGCCATCTGAATTGTCTGGTGGACAACAGCAAAGAGTTGCTGTTGCAAGAGCAATAGTTTTAGAACCTAAAGTATTATTGTTTGATGAGCCTCTATCAAATCTTGATGCTAAACTTAGAAGACAGGTCAGAGAAGATATTAGATCAATTCAACAAAAATTAGCTGTTACTACGATTTATGTTACTCACGATCAAGAAGAAGCACTTGCTATATCAGATAAAGTAATTGTAATGAATAATGCAATTATTGCACAACAAGGTACCCCTAAAGAGTTATATTCCTCACCAAAAACTAAATTTGTAGCAAATTTTATTGGAGATTCAAATATTATTAAAATAGATATTGATGATAAAAACTCTGATGTTTATTCGATAAATTTTTCTAATATAAAATTTAGTATTAAATCAAAATTAAATTTAATAAATTCTGCTTCTATTTCTATTAGGCCTGAAAAGATTGAAATATATGATAATACTATTGAAAATTCACTTGAGGGAGAAATTATTAGTTCCGCATTTGTGGGAAATACATACCAATATGATGTCAGAACATCTTTAGGTAATTTATACGTTGTATCAAACGAAACAAATAATTTTAAAAAAGTTAATGACAAAATTTATTTAACTTTTGATGAAAAATTTATTACACTTTTAGAAGATTAATCATTATAATTATCTAATTTTTTACAAATATTATGAAAAAATCTAAAGTGGGATTTATTGGTGCCGGCTATATGGGATATGGCATGGCTAGTAATTTAATAAAAGATTTTGATGTGTACGTGATTGCGCATAAAAATAGAAACCCTATAGATAAGCTTGTAAATAAAGGTGCAACAGAAGTTGCTAATTATAAAGAGTTATTTGAACTTCATCTTGATTGCTTGATGATGTGTGTAACAAATACTCCTGTTGCTATTAAAATTGCTGAAGAACTTGTTACCTTTATTAATAACGAATTACTCATTATTGATTTAACAACACATGATAAAAATGGCACTACAAAAATGAAAAATATTTTTAATTCTTCAAAAATTAAATACACAGTTAACCCTGTAATGGGCGGTCCAGTTCAAGCGGAGGAGGGAATACTTGGAGGTATTTGGGGTGGAGACTCTAAAGACTTTGAAGATTCAAAAAAATTTCTTCAATCTTTTTGTAAAAATGTTTTTAATTTTGGCTCTGTAGAGAAAGCTGCACAAGCAAAATTACTATCTAATTTTTTATCATTAC
>CAYQFB010000090.1:0-3920 GCA_964416705.1 uncultured Alphaproteobacteria bacterium | reverse complement strand
GCAAATTTTGTATCATCATTTGCATATGTTGTTTTAAAATTTACAATTTCTTTTTTTATTTCAATATCTAAGTTTGTATTAAAAAACTTCTTATATTTAGTTGAATTAATAAAATCGGTATTTTTATTTTTCCATATTTTTATAACTTCTTCATTTCTGTTTGCAAAACTTCTCCATTCTGAAAGAAGTTTTTCAGGAATTGCAAATTCTTCGTGACTCCAGCCTAAATTTTTTCGAGTGAGATATACTTCATCTTCTCCTAAAGGCGATCCATGGGAAGAAGAGCTGGCTTCTTTGTTTGGCGAACCAAATCCAATTTTTGTTTTACAAGAAATAATTGTAGGCTGTTTAGAAATTTTAGCTTTATTTATTGCTTCATTTATTTCTTTATGATTGTGACCATCTATCTTTAATAAATTCCAACCATATGAATTAAACCTAGCTTCCACGTTATCACTACTACTTAAAGAAATTGGACCATCTATTGATATCGAGTTATCATCAAAGAAAACGATAAGTTTTTTTAATTTCAAATGCCCTGCTAAACTGCATGCTTCATGACTTAAGCCCTCCATCAGGCAACCATCTCCTGCAAAAACATAAGTATAGTGATCTATGCAGTCCTTACCTAAGGTTGAAGAGAGTTTGCTCTCAGCCATCGCAAATCCAACAGCATTTGATAGACCTTGTGAGAGAGGACCAGTTGTTGTTTCAATTCCTTCTAGTTCTCCAAACTCAGGATGTCCAGCTGTAGGGGATCCAAGTTGTCTAAAATTTTTAATATCATTTATGCTGATATCTTTGTAACCAGTTAAATACAAAATTGAGTATAAAAGCATTGATCCATGACCATTTGATAAAACAAATCTGTCTCTATCAATCCATTTTGGATCGTTTGGGTCAAATTTTAAATGATTTTTAAATAAAACTGTTGCAATATCAGCCATACCCATAGGCATACCTGGATGACCAGAATTTGCTTTTTGCACGGCATCAATTGATAAAAAACGTATACAATTTGCTAATTGAGATAGTTTTTGAGATATAGTATTGTTATTATTCAAATTTCCTCGGTATTTGCAGTCTTTTACACTAATATTTGAATGCAATAAAGTGACATTTTAAAATAATCGAATTATAAAAAAAAATATGAAAATTGAAGAAAAAATATCCCTTTTAAAAAAAACTATTAATGAAATTAAAAATATTTCTCAGAATTTAGATCATGATTACGAATCTAAAAAAAAAATTGAAGAACTTAATAAAGAAATAATGAGTTTAAAAAAAGGAATTAGAGAGAGTGTAGAGGAATTGGAAGAATTTATTGAGGATCAAAATGCCTGATATTGAGGTAAATGTTTTTAATCAAAAATTAAAATTATCTTATCAGGAAGATGAAAAACCAAAAATATTAAAAGCAGTAGAAATATTAAATCATAATTGGAATAAATTTTCTCATTTGCATGGTAAAGTCAGTGACCTCAAGATTGCTACTTTAATAAGTTTAGAGCTCCAAGACTCAATAGTGGATTTCAAAATTCTAAAAGATAAGATGAAGGTTAAAGAAGCTGACAATGAATTTTTGAAGAAAGAAATTGAATTAAAAAATAAAGAATCTGAAGAAATTAAAAACATCCTAAAAAAACTTGACTTAGAATTAAATACTAAGAATCAAGAATTATCCAAGTTTGAAAATATTTTAGATGAGCTTCTTAATGAACTTTTGGAAATAAAAAATAAAATTTTAAAAAATGAATAAACTTGTTTCTTACAAAAAAGATTTGAGAAAAATCTTAACTCACAAAAGAGAGAAAATTAAAAAAAATGCCTATGTTGAATTTAATTATAATGTTTTTGACCAATTAAAAGAATATATCAATTTTGAAGAAGTTCTTGATGTTGCTAGCTTTGTTTCCATTCGTTCAGAAATTTCAACAGATCAATTAAATAAAAAAATTATCGAATTAGGAAAAAATTTATCATTTCCAGTAATAAGCAAAAATTCTGAAGTATTAACTTTCAAAAGGGTTGATTCAAATAATAGTTTTGAAATAGGAAAATTTAATATTCCTGAACCAATAAATAATAATGGGGATGTAATCCCTCAATTATTTTTTGTACCATGTTTAGGATTTGATTTGAAAGGATTTCGATTGGGATATGGAGGTGGTTTTTATGATAAAACTTTTGCAAAACTTAAAAAATTAAATCTGAAATTTTATTCAGTAGGATTTGCTTTTGATGATCAAAAGCAAATTAAATTACCAAGGGAGGTATTTGATTATAAATTAGATTTTGTTTTGACTGAAAAACAATTATACAAATTTTTATGAAAATAGTTTTTATAGGTGATGTAGTTGGGAAAGAAGCTAGACAAAAATTTATCGAATTAATTCCAAATATTAAAAATGAATATGAACCAGACGCATTAATAGTTAATGCTGAAAATGCAGCTGCTGGCTTTGGTCTTACTAAAAAAATTGCAATTCAATTTATTGATGCAGGTGTGGATGTTATTACACTTGGTAATCATGCTTGGGATCAAAAAGAGATGTTATCATATATCGAAGAATGTCCAAAAATTATTAGGGCCCTAAATTATCCAAATGGTGTACCTGGCAAAGGGTACTATGAACTTAGGCTCCCAAATGATAAAAAAATTCTAATTATTCAGATTATGCTTAGATTATTTATGGGACTTTCTTTAGATGACCCATTTAGTGTAACAAAAAATTTTTTACAAAAAGAAAAACTTGGATCTACTTGTAATGCAATTTTTATTGATATGCATGGAGAAGCAACTTCAGAAAAAAATGCTTTTGGTCATTTTTTTGATAGTAAAGTATCCGCCATACTTGGAACTCACACCCATGTACCAACTTCAGATGCTAGGATTCTAGATGGTGGAACTGCTTATCAAACTGATGTGGGTATGACAGGTGATTATAATTCAGTCATAGGTATGGATAAAGATAACCCTATTCACGGATTTGTAAAAGGTTATAGAACTGATGGTAGATTTTTTCCTGCTAGTGATAAGATAACTGTTTGTGGAACATTCGTCGAAACCGACGACAGTACTGGATTATCATTGAAAATAGTGCCTTTTCAAATGTAAAAAATTACATATATATGCCACAATATTTCTTTATTTAAATTGCTTTACTGACAACGAACAACATATTTATAGAGAGTTATGGCAGGTCATTCCAAATTTAAAAATATTATGCATCGAAAAGGTTCTCAGGATAAGAAGCGTGCTAAAGTATTTTCGAGATTGGGCAGAGAAATTTCTGTTGCTGTAAAAGAAGGAGGTCCAGATCCTGAGAAAAATATTAGACTGCGTTCTGCAGTTGGCTCTGCAAAATCACTTAATATGCCAAAGGAAAATATTGAAAGAGCAATTAAAAAAGGTGAAGGAAATGATCCTGATAGTAATTACGAAGAAGTTCGTTATGAAGGATATGGTCCTGATGGCGTCGCAATTATTGTCGAAGCTCTTACAAACAATAAAAATAGAACAGCAGCAGAAGTGAGATCTACTTTTAGTAAATATGGAGGTAGTCTAGGAGAAACAGGCAGTGTTAGTTTTGGCTTTAAAAGACTTGGTAGCATAACACTAAATAAAAATAATATTAATGAAGAAGAACTTTTTGATTTTATTGTTGAAAATGGATCTGAAGATTATGAGATTAATGAGGATGAATATAATATTTATTGTGATCAAAAAATTCTTCATCAACTTAATCAAAAAATAATTGAAAAATTTGGTCCAACAAATTTTATAGGATTAATTTGGAAAAGTGAAAATGAAATTTTTGTCTCAAAAGACAAAGCTGACACATTATTCAAGTTGTTGAATATATTAGAGGAAAATGAAGATGTGCAAGCAGTATCATCAAATTTTGATGTTAGTGATG
>CAYQFB010000089.1:0-3929 GCA_964416705.1 uncultured Alphaproteobacteria bacterium | reverse complement strand
AAACTATAAACAGGCTCTTTTTCTCTTAATAATTGAATATCTGATATATTTTCTACACTTAAAGGATGTGTAATTTGAAATTTATTTTTAAAAAAATCTAATTTTCCAGAAATCATCTTAATGCTTTTTGGAGGTAAAATTGATCTTACAACAGGGTGTCTTGCATTAAAATAAACTATATCTATTGGTGTTTCATTTACTAAGCAACTTACTCGATATGGCTGTCTTTTAAATCTTGATGGATAATGTTTAATTACTTCTATTTTTAAGGTGACTAATTGATTAATGGGTGCATCGTGAATATTTTCATAATATTTTTTTTCAATAATTCTATATGGAAAATGCCATAAGAAATGAACATTTAAATTTATACCTAATTTGTTTATAATATTTTCTAATTTTGGCCCAACTCCCTTTAATTTTATTATTAAATATATGACATTAAATTCACTAAAAAAAATTATTAAATACAGATCTACATATTCAGGCACTAAAGAGACAGATATATTATATAAAAAATATTTTATTAACAATTTAGATAAATTTAACGTAAATGAATTAAAATTATTAAAATCTGTCTTTGATATTTATTCAGATGATGAAATTTATGACATTCTTACAAATAAAATTATAATTAAATCTAAATTTAAAAAACTTTTTGAAAAAATTAATATTATTTAGATGAAATCAATCGGTCCCGTAATTGATAAAACTGAAGCTTTTATAATTTCAGAAATATTCAATAAAAATGATAGTTCATTAGTTTATATTGGTAAAGATGATAGAGAGATAATCAATATTAAAAAAAAGTTATCTTGGCTGCATCCAAATCTAAGAGTACTCCTTTACAAAGCTTGGGACCATATCCCATATGATAATATATCACCTTCTAAAGAAATTCAAACATCTCGTTTAGAAACCCTTTTTTATCTTAGTTCCATAAAAGAAACAAAAATAATTATTCTAACAACATTGAATGGAATTATGCAGAAAACACTACCTAAAAATGAAATTAATAAAAATTTTATTACAATTTCAAAAAAAAATAAATTTCAAATAGATAAGATTCTGTTTTTGCTTATTAAATTAGGATATGAAAGGACCTCTATAGTAAGAGATAAATCAGAATTTGCTGTAAGGGGTTCTATAATTGATATTTTTCTTCCACAGTTTGATAAACCTATAAGAATAGATTTATTTGATGAAGATATTGATTCCATATTTGAATTTGATCCAATATCTCAAAAGAGAGTTAAAGAATCTAACTTGGAGTCTTTTACACTAAATCCAAGTAGTGAATTAATTATAGATAATGAAAACTTAGAAAAATTTAGAGCTGAATTTAGATCATTATTCCAAAATTATAGAAAGAGTCAAACGTATGAATTATTTTCTTCTGGACTAGTTCCTTCTGGAGGAGAGCAATTCCTACCTCTTTTTTATAAGAACTTAGAAACATTATTTGATTATTGTGAGAACAGTCAATTGATAATTCATAATGACATTATTGAATTGTTTGATGAAAGAATAGAAAACTTGAATGATTATTATGAAGCAAGAAGTAACTCTAATGAATCTTTTTTTTTAAAACCACAATATTTATTTATAGATAAAGATTATTTTGATCAAATATTAGATAAATTTAAAGTAACGAAATTATCATTTTTTAAAAACGAAGGTGATATTGCTGCTAATTTAAAAAAAATAAATAATATTTCCTCAATTAGAGAAAAAATTGACTTTAATTTTATCAAAAAATTCTTTGACATTAATTCTGCTAATAAAAAAATTATTGTTTGTTGTAATACCAAAGGATCATTAGAAAAAGTCTACAGAATATTAAATGAAAATATATTTATCTCACCTTTTGAGATAAAAAACTTATCTAACTTATCTAATCAAAAAACATATATTACTGTTTTAGAGATTGAAGAGTCATTTGAGATAAATAATATTATTTATATTAATGAAAAAACTATATTTGGATATTCATTAGCTGTTAAATCAATTAAAAAAGATCAAAAAAAGAAATTTCTTTTTGAAGAGTTAAATAAATTATCTCAAGGTTCATTATTGGTACACTCAGAATATGGTGTATGTAGATTTAATAATATAAAAAAGATTGATTTAAATGATTCTATCCATGATTGTTTAGAGCTAGAGTTTGCAGATAATCAAAAACTCTTTCTACCTGTTGAACATCTTAACTATATTACCAAGTATGGTAATGAAGATGAGAATACTATCAATCTAGATAGATTAGGTGCTTCTAGTTGGCAAAAAAGAAAAGCAGAAGCTAAAAAGAAAATTAGAGATGCTGCGAAAAAACTAATTAAAATTGCTTCTAAAAGATTTCAATCAAAATCTCTTCCAATCAATATCAATAATGTTGAATATGATAAATTTTGTAGCACCTTTCCTTATGTTGAAACTGACGACCAATTAAATGCTATTAATGATGTTATAAATGATTTTGAAGGTGGTAGACCAAGTGATAGACTTATAGTAGGGGATGTTGCTTTTGGTAAGACCGAAGTAATAATTAGAGCTTTATTTCTTGCTGCAAAATCAAATATTCAGTCAATTGTTTTTGTGCCAACTACTCTTTTATCCCGACAACATTATAATAATTTTTTAAAAAGATTTAGTTTATTTAATATTACAATTGCAGAAGTCTCACGCTTAATAACACAAAAAGAAAAAAAACAAATTATTGATGATTGTATCAAAGGCAAAATTGATATTCTTATTGGTACACATGCATTATTAAGTGATAAATTATCATTTAAGAATCTAGGATTAATTATTTATGATGAAGAACAAAAATTAGGAACCTTGCAAAAAGAAAAATTTAAAGAAATAACTCCTAATGCACATGTACTTTCACTATCAGCAACTCCTATTCCAAGAACTCTCTCAATGTCATTATCTGGTATAAGGGATTTAAGTTTAATATTAACTGCTCCCTTTGAAAGATTAGCAGTTAGAAGTTATGTTGCAAAATTTGATGAAATAACAATAAAAGAAGCGATTAAAAGAGAGGTGTACGGTAGAAAAAATGGAGTTTATTTTGTAACTCCAAGAAAAAAAGATATTCCATTTATTGAAAATTTTTTAAAAGAATTTCTCCCTGAAATTAAGTACGTAGTAACGCATGGTCAATTGACACCTTCTTTATTGGAAAGTAGAATTTCTAAGTTTTACAATCAAGAAGTTCCTTTAATGATAAGTACAAACATTATTGAAAATGGTCTAGATTTACCACATGTAAATACGATTATAGTTTATAGGTCTAATTTATTTTCATTAGCTTCTCTTTATCAACTTAAAGGTAGGGTTGGACGTTCATCTAAAAGAGGATATGCCTATATTACATATAAAGAAAATGAACTTAAGGATAATGCTAAGAAAAGACTATCAATAATTAATTCAGCAGAGTCTTTAGGATCTGGATTTAATATTGCTTCACAAGATTTAGATATGAGAGGAGGCGGATCTATAATTGGTGAGGAACAAAGTGGATTTATTAGAGAGATTGGCACTGAGCTTTATCATCAGATGTTAGAAGAAGAAATACTATTTCAAAAACAAAAAATTTCTAATGACAGTCAAGTTAAAAATATATTTCAGCCAACAATTAAAATACCTGAAGAAATATTTATTCCTGAAGATTACATTGATGATTTAGATTTAAGACTTTCTATTTATAAAAGAATATCAAGTGTGAATAATAATCATGAGCTGTCTAGTTTAATAATTGAGCTTAGAGATAGATTTGGCTCCATACCTAAGCAACTGAATAATTTATTCAACTTAATAGAAATTAAAATACTGTGTATCGAATATAATGTTAATCAATTTGAATTTAGTAGAAAAGGTATTGTCATTGGTTTTTATAAAAATAATCCAAAAAATCCTCAAAAATTATT
>CAYQFB010000088.1:0-3960 GCA_964416705.1 uncultured Alphaproteobacteria bacterium | reverse complement strand
TGGTATAGGTTCTTTACCAATTGCAAGTGAATTTCCACAAGCATTGTCAGCTTTAGCTTTAGGTGAAGTTACACCAGAAGGTGCTGTCGAAATGCTTCAAGACGCTGACTAAAAATCTAAATAACTATGAGGTATTAAATACCTCATAGTTTTCTTATTTTATGAAAATTAAAAAAGATGAAGTTGTATGGCTATTAATATTTATTGCGCCTGCAATAATTCTATTTACTCTTTTTTTTATTTTACCACTTCTTTTTCTTTTTGTAACAAGCTTTACTAATTGGGATGGGATAAATGCAGAATTTGTTGGATTTGAAAACTACGTTAAATTATTTAATAAAAAAAGTTTTATAAGAGCTATTACGAATAACTTATACTGGTGTGTTACAGCAGCATTAATAACAGTGCCATTAGCTCTGATTATTGCATTACTCTTAGCTCATAGATCTAGAGGTTGGAAGGTATTTAGAACAGTTCTGTTTATTCCTCAGGTTGTTTCATCAGCAGCTATAGCTATGCTTTGGGCTGCTATGTTTAACGCTGAATATGGTTTAGTAAATTTTTTGTTAGATTATATTGGCTTTTCAGACTACAAAAACCATAATTGGCTGGGGAACGTAAGAACAGCAAATGCAGCATTAATTGGTTTTTCTTTGTGTTATGTTGGTTATTTTATGGTTATTATGCTTGCAAAGACTGCCAGTATTTCTGAAGATTATTATGATGCTGCAAACATAGATGGAGCAACTCAATTTCAAAAAGATTTACACATTACTGCACCGTTAATAAAAAGCACTTTTTTTCTTTGTATTATTTTAGCGGTAATATTTAATTTGAGGCAGTTTGAATATGTTTATCTTATGACTGCCGGTGGTCCTGCTAATAAAACTCAGGTACTTGTTGTTTATATCTGGAATGAGTTAACAGTTCAAAGACTGGGTCGTGGTAATGCGGCGGGAGTGGTAATGATAGCTATAGGTGCTATTCTTTTACTATCTTTAAGAAAATTATTAAAAAGTGAAACCTACAATTAATATGCAAAAAGATCTATCTTCAAACTTTTATTTTATTTTTAAATGGGTAATTATCATATCTTTTGTATTTTATGCTGTATTTCCTTTTTTATGGTTGGTACTTGCTTCATTAAAAACGAATGCTGAATTACTCGATGATCCATTTAAGCTCCCAGCAGTTTTTCAGTTTAAAAACTACTCAAACGCTATTCAAGAAGCAGGACTAGGAAGATTAATAATTAACTCTTTAGTCATCAGTACTTGTGCAACTTTTTTAAATATTTTATTTTCATCAATGTGTGCATTTGCAATAGCCAGACATAAATTTTGGGGGAATAATGTTTTATTTTTAATGATTACGGCTGGTATATTAGTTCCATTAAATGCACTTATAATTCCTTATTTTGCAATTATTAATTATTTAAATCTTTATGATACAAGATTTGGACTTATTTTAGTTTATTGTGCTGTCGGACTTCCAGTTTCTACATTCATACTCACAGAGTTTTTTAAATCTATACCTAAGGAAATTGAAGAGGCATCATTTCTAGATGGATGTAATTTTGCCTCAAGATATTTTAAGATTATGCTCCCTCTTGCTCTACCAGGTTTAGCAACAGCAGGAACTTTTCAATTTATTTTGTGTTGGAATGAATTTATATATGCTATGCTCTTAACTTCTTCAACAGATATTAGGACGATTCAATTTGGTATAAGTTATTTTACTAATCAATTTTTTTCAGACTACGTAGGAATGTTTGCTGCCGTAGTTATAAGTATTATTCCAAGTATTACCGTTTTTATTCTTTTTCAAGAAAGAGTCATTAACGGATTGACAGCCGGATCAGTAAAGGGCTGACTTAAAATGAAAGAAGAAAAAAGTAAAAAAATTTTTATAAAGTCATCAGAGTTTATTTACAGAGTTGAGCATTTAACTTTAGAAGGTACTTGCTCAACAGATCATGGCCCTAAGAATGTTAAAATTAAAAATTTATACGTAGACAAGTTCCCAGTAACAAATAAAGAATATTTAGATTTTGTAAAAAAAACAGGCTATAAACCTAGAGACACACAACGATTTTTAGCCCATAAACCAAAAAATAATCAATTAAATCATCCTGTCGTATGTATTTCTCAATATGATGCAATGCAGTATGCTAAATGGGTTGGAGGGAGACTTCCAACTGATGAAGAGTGGCAGTATATTGCTGCGGGACCCGACTATTTAGAGTGGCCTTGGGGAGAAAAGTTTGATCCATCAGTTTGTAATCATGATCATAATTCATTAACATCAGTAAATTCTCATAAAAAAGGAGTTAGTTGGTGTGGGTGTGAGGATTTAAGTGGCAATGCTTGGGAATGGACATCTGGAGTTTATGATGATGGAGATCACCAATTTGCTCTTTTGCGTGGGGGTAGTTTTTATTATGCACAAGATCATTGGCATGTGGGAGGAGGAGCCAGAAAAACAAATTTTCATTGGAAACTGCAGATATTAAATGAGGGAATGAATAGAGCCTCAACTTTAGGTTTTCGTTGTGTGTATGATGTATAAAATTAAAAACGCGAAGAATAAAATGATTAGTTTTTCATCAAAAGATTTATTTGTATCTATTGATTATTCAAAAAAAATTAATTTAGATAAATTAATTGATTTGAATTCAAATTATAATTTTTTAGATAATAAGAGCAATGATCTTTTAAAAATAAAAATAGAAAATGAAATTATACCTCATCGTTTTTTAAAAATTGAAAAAATTTCAGACAAAACGCATAATAAATTAAAATTTATCTCTTTAGAGTTTTCTCAATCTTTTAAAAAAGATTATTTTAAAGGAAGAATTTCAATAATTCAAAAAAAAGAAAATGTTATTGATATAATTTTTCAATTATCTGGCAAATGGAAGAATAATATACCAAAAAAAACATCACTTATTTTCCCTTTTTTACGCAATCTAAATAATCATAAAAATTTTTTAAAACCTGGGCATGTTTTTAACGGTAAAAAATTTCTAAAAAAGAGTACTTGGAATTTTCATGAATATCCCCCGGCAATTTTAACAAATAATTCTGGTAATGTTGCACTTGGCATAGAATTTTATGACCAATTTCCATGGCAGGCAAATTATAATCTTGCCATGCATGAAGCTATATCAAAAGAAGGTTTTGAAAAATATGAAGCTGAAGTTCAATTAACTAAAGACTTATCTGATGTTATTGTAATGAGATTGTACACAAGTTCAGAAGGAAGAAGTAAAGTGTTTAATCTTTGGAAAGAATATACAAGAAGCAGATATGATTTACGAAAATATTTTAGACCAAAAAACACCTGGATTAAAAAAAATTATATTACACATTTTACATTTGCCTATGGAAAAGAGTCTTTTAATTATGAAAAAACAAAATTTAATATTAAGAAAATTATAAAAGAAGGAAAAGAATTCGGTGGATACGACTCATTAATTTTTTGGCATCAGTATCCAAGGCTAGGTCTGGACAACACAAATCAATGGGATCTATATAAATATTTACCTGAAGAATATAAATCGATTAAAAAAATTGTTAATGAATGTCATAAAAATGGAATTAAATTTTTTATTCCATTTAAACCTTGGGATGTAAGATCAAATGAAAGCTTGGATCATCATGCAAAGTCTTTAGAAAATTTTATAACTAAAACAAATATTGATGGTTTTTTTCTTGATACCATGTCTTCATTACCTGAGTCCTTTCTTAGAATACAAAAGAAATTCCCATCTTTTGAATTTGCTTCTGAAGGAACTCCAAAAGAACAAAGACAAATTGAACAGTTAACAAGTTCTTGGGATCAAATTGGGGATATTAGAAGAAATTATAAGGTGGAGGTTGAGGCAAATTTGTTTCGATTTGTCTTTCCTGAACATCCTCTAAACTTAGTCTCTAGATGGAGCGTAGGATCCGATAAAGA
>CAYQFB010000087.1:1697-3969 GCA_964416705.1 uncultured Alphaproteobacteria bacterium | reverse complement strand
AGATGTAGATGTAGAACCTGATCCTGATGAGTCTGCAGTATCTTTTGGAGTTGTTGAACAAGCTGCTAAAAAAAATACTAAAAGTGCGCTTGCTAGTAATTTTATAATCATATAAAAACTCTCCCGATGTGTAATATCAATAAAAATCTATACTTTAATTACCATTTTTTTTATTAATTCATATATTTTTTTTTTAAAAATATATAATTTCCTTTAAAATTAATGCATTAATGGAGACCATGCGGGGTCAGAACCTCCTAAAGGAGTTATAATTTTTCTCTCATTATAACCTGTAAGATCAATTGAGTATAAACTCGACTCCCCTCCACTTCCATCTGCAGATGAGCGCTCTTCCTTAAAATACATCAAATATCTTCCGTTTGGAGCCCAAGTTGGTCCCTCAACATGAAAAGATTTTGCTATCATCCTTTCATTTGAGCCATCAATTTCCATAACTCCAATATAGAATTGACCCCCTTCTTGCTTTGTAAAAGCAATCATGTCTCCTCTAGGAGACCAAACAGGCGTATAATAACTCCCTCTCTCTCTACTTATTCTTTTAAGATTTTTCCCATTAATATCGATAACATACAAATGTCTTCTACCTGTTCTATCAGAATTAAATACGATTTTTTTTCCATCTGGTGAAAAACTACCAGAGACATCAATTGAGGAGTTATTTGTTATTCTTTTTGTCGCTCTAGTTGGTAGATCTAAAATATAAATCTCTGAATTGCCAACATCAGGATCGGAATAAGACATTACAATTTTACTTCCATCTGGTGAAAAGCGTGGAGCAAAAGTCATTCCAGGAAATTCACCAACTATTTCTTGCTGCCCAGTCTCTATATCGAAAATAAAAACCCTGGGGCTGTTAGCTTTTATATAAGACATAAATGTTATTTTTTGAGAGTTAGGTGAAAACCTTGGAGTTAAAACCAAATAAGAACCATCAGTCAAAAACCGATGATTAGCTTGATCTTGATCCATAATTGCTAATCTTTTTTGTCTATTATCTTTTGGTCCAGTTTCCGCTACATAAACTATTCTAGTGTCAAAAAAACCACCCTCGCCTGTTATTCGTTGAAAAATTGCATCTGAAATAATATGCGCTACCCGTCTCCAGTTTTTTTTACTTGTTTTATATTTTTTGCCCACAATTTGTTTTTGAGCAAAAACATCAAACAATCTAAACTCGACAGAAATATTTTCATTATTTGTTTCAATTTTACCAGCCACCAAGTGCTGAGCTTTAATTACTTTCCAATCTTCAAACCTAGGTTGGTTTGATAAAGACTCAGAAGATTGTATAAATGCTTTTTTATCAATGGGAATAAACAAACCTGATCTCTCCAAATTATCAGAAATTACAGAGGAAATATTTTTTCCTATTTTTTCCAGAGAGGAATTACTAGAAAACAAATCAGAAACAGCTATTGGAGTTGGTTTGACAGTTCCTTGAGTAAGCGTAAGTTCTAATGAAAAAGCTTTTGATGATAGGAAAAGTATAATAAAAAATTTAAAAAAGAATTTTATAATCATTGTTTGTTTAACATTTTATCGACATCGAATGTCATAGTTATAGATTTCCATAGCTCGTAATGTTCATTAGGTAAACTAAGACTACAAGTATTCAAGGCAAAAATCACTCTACTTTCAATCATTTTCTTTATCTTATTACTTATATTTATGTCAATAATTTGAATAGAGTTATCAATAACTTTGCCATCAATATCATATTTAGCTTTAGTTTTTATAAATTGAGGTTCGTTCATTTGGTAATTATCCTTTAATTGCCCTGAATCAATACTTACACAACCTTGAAGTTGTTGCATAGCAAGGTTTGCTAAAGTGATTTGAAGTTCGCTATTATCAACTAATTCCGTTTTTTCCTCTTCAGATATCTTTTCATCTTTTTTGTCTTCTTCAAGATTATTTTTTTCCAAATTACTTACCTCTTCATTCCTTAAGTCTTTAAGCATTGTTGCAATATTAAAATCTGGCTCTGGTTTTGAAATAGGTTTTGGTTTGTCTATAATTTTTTTGTCATCTTTCTTAATCGTTGGTTTTGTTTTTTTTTCAATCTCAACATCACTGATTGCTTTTATCTCTTCTGGAGCTTTTGGTTTTAATTTAGGTTTTATTTTATTAGTTTTTAGAGTTTCTACGTTCTTTACATTTATCTTTTTTTCTTCAATTAGATTGTTAACTTCCTTGTTTACATTTATCTTTTTTTCTTCAATTAGATTGTTAACTTCCTTGTTTACATTTA
>CAYQFB010000087.1:0-1597 GCA_964416705.1 uncultured Alphaproteobacteria bacterium | reverse complement strand
TCTTTTTTTCTTCAATTAGATTGTTAACTTCCTTTTTTTTCAAGTTAATTTCTTTTGACTGATGTTTCTTTATAATTTCAGTGTCATCTAGAGTTTTTTCGTTTGTATTTATTTTTTTCTTAGGTTTTTCACTTAAATCTATTTTTTGAATTTCAGTATTTTCAGAAGAGCTAAATTTTTTTAGTTTTATTTTTTTTGAATCTTTATAATTAATTTCAATGTTTTCTTTTTTAGATTTTAATGATGTAACATCAGAAATATTTAAAATTTCAATTGGTATTACTTGAGGAATTGGTATTTTTTTTGGCTTAAAAAAGTCTGGGAGGCCAATAGCAAATAATAAGATGATAAGATGCAGAAAAAGAGAAAAATAAATGCCTAGATAAGTTGGTTTGGAAGTTTCTA
This sequence comes from uncultured Alphaproteobacteria bacterium, assembly GCA_964416705.1. Taxonomy (GTDB): domain Bacteria; phylum Pseudomonadota; class Alphaproteobacteria; order HIMB59; genus CACPNW01. Next base: position 1,192 of record CAYQFB010000087.1, on the reverse strand, counting down.
TATAATTAAAAGCCTTGTAATATAAAGACTGCATTAAATTTAATTTTCTTTTGGATTTTGGGTAACAAGAGCTACTTTAATATATCCTGCAGAGTTAACTAAGGACATAATTTCCATTATTCTACCATAGGCAACCACCCTATCACCTCTTACATATATCCTAGCTTCTTTATTTAATTCAGTTATAGCATTTAATCTTGGTATTAAATTTTCAACCTCAACTTTAGACTCGCCTAAATAAATCTCACCACCTAATTTAACAGTAATTTCCAATGGGTTCTTTTGGTCAGTTAATGCAGATGCTTTTACTTTTGGAAGATCTACGGGGATACCAACAGTTAGTAGTGGTGCAGTAACCATAAAAACAATGAGTAAAACTAACATAACATCAACAAAAGGGGTGACATTAATTTCACTCATTTGAGAGTATTTTTTGCGTCTTCTTAATGAATTATTATTTAAGTGTATCAATTTATTTTTTTTCTAATTGTCTAAAAAAAATTGTTGTAAACTCATCCATAAATGTCTCTAAAGAAACAAAATACTTTGACAAATCACTAGAAATTTTATTATATGCAACAACTGCTGGAATAGCCACGAAAAGACCAAGTGCAGTTGCAAATAATGCCTCTGCTATTCCAGGCGCTACTACAGATAAATTAGTATTTTGAGCAACAGCAATTGATTTAAAACTATTCATTATGCCCCAAACCGTTCCAAATAATCCTATAAATGGTGCAGTTGATCCAGATGTTGCTAAAAATGTCAGATTTTTCTCTACTATTTCACTTTCCTTGTTAAAAATAACAACCATGGATCTTTGCATTCTATCTTTTAATAATGAAATGTTTGAGTTTGTTTCACCTTCATGAGTTGATTTACTTTTTTTCCATTCTGAAATTGCAGCACAAAAAATTTTTGACTTAGGGTCAAGTTTATTAAAGTTTAAAGTTTCGTATAAATCTTCAAAAGAATTGCCTGACCAAAAAATTTCTTCAAATTCTTTTTCCATCTGCTTAAGTTGTCTTAATCTGACAAGCTTAGAAACAATTATAATCCAAGAATATATAGATGCCAAAATCAATATTATGATAACTGATTTTACAACAAGGTCCGCACTCATAAAAAGTGCAAACATTGAAAAATCTACGTTTTCAGATGCAATGTTATTAAGAGTGCTAACTTCCTCCAT
>CAYQFB010000086.1:0-4060 GCA_964416705.1 uncultured Alphaproteobacteria bacterium | reverse complement strand
TTGAAGAATGTAATACAACATCAGCTCCTAAAGTTAATGGTTGTTGATTGTAAGGTGAGGCAAAAGTATTATCGCAAACGATTTTGATGTTTTCATTAGATATTTCAGATTTTATTTTATTTATATCAACTATTTTTAAAAGAGGATTGGAAGGAGTTTCAATCCAAATCATTTTTGTATTATTTTTTATAAGGCCTGGCCAATTATCTTCTTTATTAAAATCTGTATAAGTTATTTGAATATTTTGATTTACATTTTTAACTTTATCAAAAATTCTTCTTGTACCTCCATAAACATCGTCCGAGCAAATAATATGAAAATCTTTATCTAAAGCGTCTGTTAAACAATTAATAGCAGCCATACCCGATGAAAAAGCAAATGCGTGTTTACCTACTTCTATTTCAGCTAGTAATTTTTCTAGAATTTCTCTTGTAGGATTATTAGTTCTAGCATATTCATATTTAAAATCACCCGGACTTTTTTGTTTAAAAGTTGATGATAAATGAATTGGCGGCATTACTGCTCCAGTTTCTTTATCCTCCTGATGCCCACTATGTATAACTTTTGTATTAAATAAATTATTTTTTTGAGACATATTTATAACCAATCTGGTAGAGGAAGGTTATTATCATTTAAAAAATTTTTATTAAACATTTTATCATAATATTTATTTGCATCATCACATAGTATAGTGACTATTGTATTTCCTGGACCTAATTCCTTCGCCATTTTAATAGCACCCATCACATTAACTCCAGAACTAGTGCCAAGGAATAAACCTTCAGTTTTGATTAATTTATAGAGTATTTCTAAGCATTCTTTGTCATCAACATAATATGACATATCTACTGAGCAGTTTTCTAAATTTTTGGTAATTCTTGCTTGTCCTATACCTTCAGTAAAAGATGGTTTTCCTTTTTTTTCTAATTTACCTGTTGTGAAATAATTATACATTGATGAACCTTGTGAGTCTGTACAGGCTATTTTAATATTTTTATTTTTTGATTTTAGACCTAAGCAAACACCTGTGAGTGTACCTCCTGTACCTATAGAACAGGTAAATCCATCAATTTGTCCATTAGTTTGATTAAAAATTTCAGATGAAGTTGTTTTTTCATGAAATTTATAATTTGATGTATTATCAAATTGTCCTGCCCAAAATGTTTTTACACCTCTTTCTTTTTCTATTTCTTTTGCTAATCTTTCAGATACTCTTTGATAATTACCTGGATCAGAAAAAGGTTTAGGGTCTACTAAATGCAGTTCAGCTCCCATATTTATTAGTATATCTCTTTTTGATAGAGCAGTTATGTTTGGCATAACTATGACAGTTTTATAACCTTTGGCATTGTTGACAAGAGTTAATCCTATACCAGTATTACCAAATGTACCTTCTACACATATACCATTAGGTTCAATTAAATTATTTTTTTCTGCATCTAAAATAATTCCAAGAGCTGTTCTATCCTTTATAGATCCACCTGGATTAAGAAATTCAGCTTTTCCATAAATATTACACTGAGTAATTTCTGATGGATATTTAAGTTTTATTAGAGGAGTGTTACCTATTAGATCAACAATATTATTTGTTATCATCAATATCTCTTACACCGTAAGGTTTAAAACTTGTATCAATGTTTGTACTTATTTTTTTAGCTGGATTTCCAACCATTGTTGCATAATCAAGAACATTTTTTAAAACCACAGTATTAGCACCTATTCTTGCGCATTTGCCTACTGTAATTGGTCCTAATATATGAGCCCCTGAACCAACAATTACACTATCCATTAATGTAGGATGTCTTTTGGTATTTCTTTGATCTTCTGAGTTTTCTGAAGGTGAAATTCCACCCAATGTTACTCCATGATATAATGTTACATTATCACCGATTTCAGAGCTTTCGCCGATTACTACACCATTACCATGATCTATAAATAAATTTTTTCCAATTTTAGCACCGGGATGTATTTCTATTTGTGTTAAAAAACGACTAAATTGAGATATAATTCTAGCAATCAAGTAAAACTTATAATTCCATATTTTGTGAGCTATATGATGAAAAAAAACCGCTTTTACTCCTGGATATGTGAGAATAATACTTAACTTATCTCGTGCAGCTGGATCTCTTTTCATAATAGATTCTAGATAATTATTCATAATTATTATTGCTAATTAATGATTATTTATATTTTTTCAATTACTATGCTTTGATAGACTAAATCTCAATGTTTTTGTTATATATACAAATTTAATATATGAATGAATTTAAAGTGTATTATGAAGATACAGATGCTTCTGGAAGAGTTTATTATTTTAATTATCAGTATTTATTGAGCGTCCCAAGCAAATAAATGCAAAGTATAATGAAGTTAAAACCCAAAGAATAAAAATAATTGTACTGTCTATCATAAAAATTTTAGAAGCAGGTGTTGTAACAAGTTTTAAGGTTGTTGCGGACCAAATAATTGTAAAAAAAATTGTTATGTTTCTTAATTCTTTTACTCTTAAAGGATGTACAAATTTAATAGGAGTAAAAGTTAATATTAAACAAATAATTATAACTGCTACATTTATATACACATGAGTACCAAGGATAAAAAAATATAAAACTACTATATTCCAAACTGCTGGGAAGCCTCTAAAATAATAATCTTCAGTTTTCATTTGAAGGTTTGCAAATGTAAAAAGTGAAACTAAAAAAATTGCAGCAGGTAACACTATTTCTAATATTCCAGGCACCATACCAAACCAATAAATCATGAGACTTGGAATAATTACATAGTTTAAGTAATCAATTACGCTATCAAGTATTGTGCCATCAATATTTGGTGTTTGCTCCGTGACATTTACTTTTCTTGCTAAAGTTCCATCTAGACCATCAATTAATAATGCTAAACCTAGCCATAAAAAAGCTCCTACAGCATCACTATTTAGAATAGCAATTATAGCTAAAAAGCCTAAAACTGCGCCTGAACCTGTAAAACCATGAACAGCCCAAGCAGCTATTTTATTTTTATTTATTTTGTCAAGGTTCAAAAACATCATATTTTATAACATTTTATTCTAGAAATGTTTGATAATTTTATATTTATTTGAAGAATCAAATGATACTTTAATTTTATGAATATAGTTACTGATGTTATTTTACCTATTGCCTTGGCTTTTATTATGTTTTCATTAGGCCTTGGTCTTTCAATAAATGATTTCACTAGAATATTATTAAAACCAAAAGAATTTTTGATTGGTTTTTTATCACAACTTATCATTTTACCAATAGTTGCCTTAATATTAGTGTATGTTTGGCCTTTATCACCTGAAATTGCAATTGGTGTAATGATACTTGCAGCTGCACCCGGCGGTGCAACTTCTAATATTCTTACTTCATTTGCAAAAGGAGATGTTGCTTTATCTATTTCTTTAACGGCAGTAATTAGTATTTTAAGTGTTATTACGATCCCATTAATTTTAGGAATTTCTTTATCTGTGCTTGGTACAAATTTAGCTAATCAGGGTATTTCATTAATGGATATTGCATTGAAAATGTTTTTAATAGTAACGATACCAGTATTAATTGGAATGTTATTAAGCAAAATGTTAAATTCATTTGAGAGTTCTGCAAAAAAAATATCTACAGTGTTATTTTTTTTAGTATTATTAGGAGCTGTATTAGCTGAAAGAGCAAATGTAGTTTCATATTTTGCTCAAGCAGGATTAATTACTTTAATATTAAATGTATTAATGATGCTTATAGCTTATTATTTTAGTAAATCTTTAATTTCAGATTCATCTAAACAAAGAGCAATTACTCTAGAGTGCGGTCTGCAAAATGGAACATTAGCAATTGTTGTAGCTAATGTTTTTTTTGATGGTGGAGTTTATTTAATACCTGCGGCAACTTATAGCTTAATAATGTATGCTACAGCACTGCCTTATATTTATTATTTAAGAAGAAATTAATACTGGAAAAGTTTTAGAATCTAAAGCCTGACCATTTTTTAATTTTACTTTTGGAAAGGGTGGTGACATTTCACCTTTTCTTTTAATATAAGTTGCATCATC
>CAYQFB010000085.1:0-4149 GCA_964416705.1 uncultured Alphaproteobacteria bacterium | reverse complement strand
CGAACAACTGTATCAGCAGGTTTTTGCCACCAATCCAGTTCTGAGAGGATCTCAACTTCCACTGCTCCCTTGTAACCGGTTTCTCTCATCCATGAACGAATTAGGGTATTATCAATCTGACCATCACCAGGCATCCCTCGATCCAAGCGGACATCCCTTGTTTCATGAAGCCAATCGGAAACATGGAAATTGAGCAAACGACTTCCTGCTCTCTGTATCTCCTCCTTTAATCTAGCATCCCACCAAAGCGCATATGTATCAACAGCAATGCCCATTACGTCATCACGTCTGAGCTTATCAAGAATGTCGTTTGCCTCAGAAAGACTTGAAATGACAGACCGTGTTCCACATACCATTGGGTGTAGTGGTTCTAGGGACAATTTAAGTCCTGTGCTTTCTGCCTGTCCAATCAATTGTTCAAGTTCTTCTAAAACCTTTTGTCTCTGGCCCTTAAGATCCCTATTTTCTTTTGAAAGACCTCCTGTTATCACTATCACGGAGTTAACTTCAAGTTCTGCTGCTTCTTCTAAAAATTGAAGATGCTGTTTTGCTCTCAAAAAGCTGTCATTTTCGTTTTGCGGTTCTAACAAAACTAAAGGGCACATCGATATTGCAGAAACGCCTGAATCTCTGAGATATTTTTTCGCATTCTTTACTCCTACTTCATCGACCAGAGGTTTCCATAATGCTGTGCTGGTGATACCGTTTCTGGCAAAACAATCAATTGATTCTGTAAAACTACTTTGTTTCCATATACAGACTTGATGGATACAGAGTTCTGATAAGGAAATAGATGAATTCATTAGTAGGTGGCCCTTCCACCCGTGAGATCGAAAACCTGTCCAGTCGTGAAAGAACAGTTTGAGCTGGCCACCCATGCAGTCATGTCTGCTATTTCAGCGGCAGTACAAAAACGACCCATTGGAATCTTGGACTTCTTGTCTTCGATGTACTCATCAGTCATTTCCTCCAGCAGTTCTGTTTCTGTGATAGCTGGAGCAAGACAATTAACAGTTATATTTGAAGGGAGTAATTCTCGTGCAAGCCCTTTAGCATAACCAATCACACCTGACTTGGCCGCCCCATAAGGTGTTGCACCTGGATTCCCTTCCTTCCCTGCCACTGATGAGATTATGATCAACCTCCCATAACCATGTTTTTTCATGTGATGCAGTACTGCTTTGGTAGAAAGAAACACTCCTGTCAAATCAACACTCATAACATGCTCCCACTCCTTTTTTGAATATTCCCATATAGGTTTTGTGGGACCATTGATACCTGCGTTAGCAATCAGGCCTTGCAATCCACCAAGTTTTTGAATGGATTCTTTAACTGCGGACTGAATGCTTTTTTCATCTGTGACGTCTACTTTAACTCTATGGGTAAAAGCTGTTTCACTGGCCATTGCCTCATGATTAAGATCCCATCCAGAGACTTTTGCCCCCAGTTCTGAAAGTTTTCGACTGATTTCCAGGCCAATACCCCTGGCGGCCCCAGTAACAATGAATTTATCACCTTCAATATCAAAACCCATCAACCCTCCGTATTTTTACTTGAATTGGATATCCACTGGAGAATATGTCTCCCTACAGCAACCAACTCTTCTTCCTGGTTGCAAATCTTAATGTCTGCATAGGAACGTTTCCTTTCCAACTCTATTTCTGCAATTGTATAGTCAACAGTTATGGTATCACCCAAAAAAACAGGTTTCAGGAAACGGATCTTGTCGTAACCAACAGAGACAGGAGTTTCCTCTGCATCTCGTGTATGTGCAATGGCCATAGTAGAAACAGTAGACATGAATCCAACCATCAGGGCCCCATGAGCCATCAGTTTCCCATAGGCTGATTTTTCCATGTAGGCTTTATTTACATGGTTGGGTGAAAAATCACCGGTTATCCCTGCAAACATGTAAACATCACTTTCAGATATTTTTTTTGTAAAACTAGAGGTTTGTCCTTTTTCAACATAGAAATCGACCATGCATTCTCCTTGAATGAAATCTAATTTTGTCTCCCCAACCAAAGAGGGATCCCCTTTTCAAGGGAGGCTTTGCTTCCTTGACGAGTACTATCGTTAGCTAGCACCTTAGCATTTCCCGAGTAATTTAACTTAAATATTTAATCCACTAAAAAAATAATAATTTGAAATGAGAATATTGAAAGCTTCAGGTCGACACTAAGTAAGATATATTTTTGCCATATGTATTACACTGAAAAATACTGATCCTCAATCAAAACCGAACCTCTGCTCCACTTTCTGATGCATCAAAAACTGCCAACGTGGCCTCTAACGTCTTAGTAGCATCTTTTGCAGTGATACGAGGTTCTTCCCTTCCGCAGATCACGGCACAGAAATGAGAACATTGAGAAATATAAGCATCTTCAAGTTCTATATCTATCTGTTTAGGATACATTTTCTGATGCCAGTCTGAATTTCCTTTTTCATGCTTCCAGAGCACCAGGTTAGGAAATTCCAGTGATGCCTCAGATCCTGTAAAACGATAGACATTCTGAGAGCTCTTAGGAAAATTTTGGTTTTCACCAGTGGCATGTTCCCATGTCCAGGGTGAAGGTGCGGCATCTGAAAGGAAAAAATTCCCTAAAGCACCTCCTTCAAATTCCATCAAGACAGCAACGCTTTCTTCTTTGGGGTGATCTCGTAGTCCATTAGTTACTTTGGCAGAAAGAGAAGTTATTTCACCGCAGATATATCTGAGAGAATCAATTTCATGAATAAGATTGATCAAAACGGGACCTGAACTTCTTAATTGACGCCATTTGGGTTCATAGTAAGAATCAGCTTTTCTTGTAGCCCACATCCCGCTAATTCCAACTAGTTTCCCAATTTCACCTTCATGAATCATTTCCCTAGTTTTCTGGATAGTACTATAATAACGGCGATGATGCCCCACAAGGACATCTCTATGTGCCGTTTGAGATGTTTTGATGATCTCTTGTGCTTCTTCCATAGTTGAAGTAATGGGCTTTTCAACAAGTACATGAGCTCCAGCATTAAGTGATGACAAAACAGGTTCCAAATGAATTTCAGTAGGAGTACAGACAATTACCCCTTCAGGTTTCAGAGTTTGGAGCATCTCTTCTGTTGTATTAAAGAAGGGAACTTTCATTTCTTTACATATGGACTCTGCCTGGTCTTGATTATCAACAATCGCCACTAGTTCTGCTTCCTCAACTTGCGAAATAGCCTTGAGGTGTCTCTTTCCAATAGTTCCTGCTCCAACCAGTGCCAGTTTTGTTTTATGCATGCTCATCGTCAATGAAAAATTTTGAATTCATGGTACCTATTGATTCTGAAATCAGTGGTTTAAATTTCATTTGATCAATCACGTCTTTTTCCATTTCAACTCCTGGTGCAATTTCGACCAGCTCAAGCCCTTCTTTTCTGAGTCTAAAAACGGCTCTTTCCGTGACATAAAGAACCTCTTGTCCTTGAAAAAGAGCCTGCTTTCCAGAGAAGGTAATCTGATCAACTGCTTCAACAAATTTACATACTTTACCAGTTTTGATAAGTTCTAGTCTCCCATGACCAGTTTTGATCTCTGTTCCTTTGGTGTCAAAGGTACCACAGAAAACAACTTTCCGCGCATTCTGAGCGATGTCTATGAATCCACCTGGACCTACTGTTACACCTGCTAATTTTGAAACATTGACATTCCCCTCACAGTCAATTTGTCCAAAACCAAGAAATGCCGTATCGAGTCCACCTCCTGAATAAAAGTCAAATTGAGAAGGAGCATCAATCATGCAACTGGGATTTCTTGCGAAACCAAAAAGCTTACCGCTGAGGAGGTTTCCACCATAAGTACCATGTTCGATGGTCTGGTAATATGAATTCTGTTTCTCTTCTGCAGCGACGATAGCTGCTACCTGGTCAGGAATACCAAATCCATAATTTATTACAGTACCTTCTTTCAATTCTTCGTATGCTCTCCTGGCGATGACCAGTCGCAGTGAAAATTCAGGATAATCAGGTTTTAGTGTCTCATTTCTTCGTTCACCTGAAATGGAGGGGTCATAAATAAGTTCATAACTCTGACGCTGTTCAGGGTCGACGACTACTGCGTCAACAATAGCTGAAGGAATCCTTACTGATCTGGCCGGAATGGATCCCGCGGCTACTTTCTTT
>CAYQFB010000084.1:0-4172 GCA_964416705.1 uncultured Alphaproteobacteria bacterium | reverse complement strand
TAAAGATCACGAATTTCTTTTCTAAACAAATGAACAATTACCGAGCCTGCATCAACTATAACCCAGTCACACTTAGGCCTTCCTTCGGGCGCTGGACTTTTTAATCCTATTTTTTTTAACTGTTTTAACAATTCATCTGCCGTTGCATCAGCATGCCTAGTTGAACGACATGTTGAGATTATAAAATAGTTAGCTACTGATGATTTATTTCTTAAATCAATTATTTTTATATCTTCAGTTTTTGCATCATCAAGTATGCTAAAAATTGTATTCGTTAATGCTGATGAAGTACTAATCTTTGAACCTCAAAAATTCTCTTTGTTTTCTTATTTCAGTTGAAGATATTCTAATTTCTTTATTTTTAATAAGAGTCCAAGCAGGAAGTTTTTTAAAATTTTTGATATGTAAATTTTCACTACTTAATCTGAAGTTTTTATAAAAATTTGATGTGTGGCTTTTCAATGCTTTATCATTATAACCATATCTTCTAAATACTACAATAGGGATTTTACTAAAGATTTTATCTGCATTTTGCCACTTGTGAAAATTAATTAAGTTATCAGCTCCCATTAACCAAAAAAAATTAATATCTTTATAATGGTTTTTTAAATATTTAATTGTTTGATAAGAAAACTTAGAGTTTATTTTTTTTTCAATTTCTTTTATTTTTATTGGTTGATTTTTAATTATTAATTTGCAATTCTTAACTCGATCCGAATAGCTAGCTGGTTGTTTCAACTTAAGTGGATTTTGTGGAGTAATTAGCCACCATATATCATCAAGCTTTAAAATTTTTTTTGCTTCAAGAGATATATAGAGATGTCCTTTATGAGGTGGATCGAAAGAGCCACCAAGTAGACCAATATTTTTCATTTAAGGTCTTGATTGCCCGCTACCATGAACAATATATTTAAAAGTTGTAAGATGTTTAGCTCCAACTGGACCACGAACGTGAAGTTTGTCTGTTGAAATACCAATTTCGGCACCAAAACCAAACTCTCCACCATCAGCAAATTGTGTAGAGGCATTTTTTAAAATTATAGCACTGTCAATACTGTTATAAAAATTTGAAAAAGTATGATCATTTTCTGTAATAATAGACTCTGTATGATTCGAAGAATAATTATTTATATGCTCAATTGCACCTTCAACACCGTCAACAACTTTTACAGAAATCACCTTATCTAAATATTCCGTAGACCAGTCTTCATCATCTGCTAATTCGAAATTTTGATCAAGAGATTTTATAAAATAATCGCCCTTTATTTTACATCCAGCATCATGTAGTGGCTTTATCAATTTAAGAGCATTCTCTTTTATAGCATTATCAATTAATAATGTTTCTGCAGCACCACAAATTTCTGGTCTTCTTAATTTACTATTAAAAATAACATCCTTTGCAATTTTAAGATTTGCCTCTTTGTCTACATATACATGGCACAAACCTTCCAAATGTTTAATTACGGGTATTGTACTTTTTTTATTTATTTTTTTGATTAAACTTTTTCCACCTCTTGGAATAATAACATTAACATACTCATCCATCTCTAATAGACAATCAACAGCCTCTCTATTAGTAGTAGGAATCATTTGAATGATATCATTTGGAAGTAGCGCTTCTTTAAATGACATTGTTATTATTTTGACTAATTCATTAGATGTATGAAAACTATCACTTCCTCCTCTAAGTATTAGAGCATTATTGGATTTTAAAGCGAGACATGATGCATCAACAGTCACATTTGGTCTAGACTCATATATGACTCCTAAGACCCCAAGAGGTACAGATATTTTAGAAAATTTTAGTCCATTTGGCTGTTCCCATTTTTCTAAAACTTCACCAATTGGATCTGGTTGATTTTTTATTTCAATTATACTTTTGATTATATCTAATATTGATTCATCATTAAGTTTTAATCGATTTATTAGAGGTTTTGATAAGTTATTATTAATTGCATTTTCAGTATCAATCTTATTTGCACTTAAAATTTCGTTTGCCTTATCTTTAATATTTTTTTCTAAATACTCATAAGCGACTATCTTCTTTTTAGATTTAAGCGCCCTTAATTTTATGGATGCAGTTTTGGCTTTTTTGCCAAGATCATTAATTGTTTTTTTAATATTCATTAAATAATTTTTACCAAATCATCTTTATGAATGATTTCATCTCTTCCTTCATACCCTAAGATATTAGGAATTTCTTTACTTTTTTTACCAATAATTTTTCTTACCTCACTAATATCATAGGCTGATATACCAACAGCAATTTTTTCTTTATTAGAAAAATATACGCTAATTACATCGCCCCTATTAAATTTTCCCCCAACTTCAGTAACACCTGCTGGTAAAAGGCTTTTATTATTTTTAACTGCATTGTTAGCTCCTTCATCAATTCTAATAAAACCAGATGGATGTAAATGGTTTAAAAGCCAATTTTTTCGAGAAGAGGAGGTATTTTTATTTGCAAAAAATATTGTGGAATTTTCCTTAGCAATTGAAGTCAGGGGCTGGTTTTTTTTATTATTTGTAATGATAGTGTCACAGCCATTATTCATACAAATTTTAGCTGCAGAAATTTTAGTTGTCATTCCTCCACTTCCAAAAATAGATGTTTGGGAATTAGCCATTTTTTCTATTGATTTGTTTATTTTAAAAATTTCATTAATTTTTTTTGCGTCTTTATTTTTTTTAGGATTTTTATCATACAATCCATCAACATCACTTAAAAGTATTAATAAATCAGCATCTATCATTTGCGCTACTCTTGAGGCTAATCTATCATTATCTCCATACCTGATTTCTTCTGTTGCAACTGTATCATTTTCATTAATGACGGGAATAACCTTATTATCTAAAAGTGTATTTATTGTCTTTCTTGCATTTAAATATCTTCTTCTAACTTCACTATCTTCAAGTGTTATTAGAACTTGAGCAATATTTATTTTATGTTTTTTTAAATGATGTCTCCACTGATGAGCTAATTCAATTTGACCTACAGAAGCTGCAGCCTGTTTGTCTTCTAATTTTCTTAAAATTTTATTTTTTTTAATTAAAGTTGAGCCAAGGGCTATTGCACCTGAGGAAACTATAATTATTTTTTTTTCTTTATGATATTTTTTTATATCTTTGCAAAGTTTATCCATCCAATTTGCATTTATTTTTTTAGTTTTTGAGTTAATAATTGAAGAAGAGCCAATTTTTATAACAATCTTTTTGTATTTATTGATCATCAGCGTTTTCACATTTTTTAAATAAATAATCAGTTAGTTTTTCTATTCCATTATTATTAAAACTAGAAATAGAAAATTTCATATTTGTATTTAATTCTGTCATTTCATCAATTACTTTACTAGTTATTTCAGGATTAAGATCTTGCTTACTTAGTGCCACTACTTCATCTTTTTGATCAAGATTTTGACCATATTTTTCTAACTCTTTTCTTACAATAAAATAATTTTCTTTCCAATTAGGATCAGAGCTATCCACTAAATGAAGAAGAATTTTGCATCTCTCAATATGGGCTAAAAATTTATCACCAAGACCTTTTCCTTCGTGTGCTCCTTCTATTAGACCAGGAATATCAGCAATAACTATTTCTTTATCAAATTTTTTAATTACACCAAGAACCGGATGAAGAGTGGTGAAAGGATAATCTGCAACTTTAGGTTGTGCATTTGATATTTTTGATAAAAAGGTAGATTTGCCTGCGTTAGGCAAACCTATAACTCCTACATCAGCAAATAATTTTAAGGACAGCCAAATCCATTGATCTTCTAAGGATTCTCCTTTGGTAAATTGCCTTGGGGCTTGATTAGTAGATGATTTGAAATGCGAGTTTCCAAGACCACCTTTTCCTCCTTTTAAAAAAATATATTTTTGATTATTTTCTAATAACTCTGAAAGCAAAACTGATTTATCTTCATTATGTATTTCTGTTCCAGGAGGAACTTTAATAACAATATCTTCACCATTAGCTCCAGTTTTGTTTTTACCCATCCCATCCTGACCCTTTTTGGCTTTGAAATGTTGCTGATATCGGAAGTCAATAAGTGTATTTAAATTTTGATCAGTTACAAAAACTACATCTCCACCTTTTCCCCCATCGCCACCATTAGGTCCTCCATATTCTATATATTTTTCTCTTCTAAAACTAACACATCCTTTGCCGCCCT
>CAYQFB010000083.1:0-4186 GCA_964416705.1 uncultured Alphaproteobacteria bacterium | reverse complement strand
AAATACATTTTAAAATCTGCTTTTTTTGAAAATTGATTTTTTTGAATAATAGCATCATCTAAATCATGTTGTTTTACGTCTGGATTTCCTTCAGGATGACCAGCAAGCCCAACTTCTTTAAAATTATATTTTGATAACAAATCTGTTTCTAAAATTTCAATAGAGCTTGTAATATTACCTTTTTGACTACCTCCACCACCTATGACTAAAATTTTGGAACATCCACAATCTTCCGCTAGAACTTGTATATATTTTTTTAACTCGTCATGATTAGCAATTGTTCTTGCAGGTAGATGAGGGATCACACTGTAACCTTCAAGTTTAAGTTTTCTAGTGGTATTAATAACCTTGCTCATATCTTCATCAGGAAGATAAGTGACATAAATATTGTTTTCTATAGACACCAAATCAGCAAAACTTCCATATTTTGCATACACATTAGGGGTTGTTTCAATGGAGCAATTAGATAAAAGATTTCGAACAATCTCAATATTAGTATTTATCATAGAAATAATTATTAGATTATTATAATATGTGAATAAATGATAAATTCTAAATTTACCATCGTTACTTTTTATCAATTTAAAAAAATAGAAGATATTTTTAAAATTAAAAATGAACTCTCTCATTTTTGTAAATTTAATAAAATAAAAGGTACAATTATTTTAGCCGATGAGGGCGTTAACGGAACTATTGCTGGAATATTTGACAATATTAAAAAATTTGAATCTTGCATTCTGAGACTGGGATTTAATAATTACAATCCAAAATATTCTTATTCTAAATTCATGCCATTTTTTAGACTCAAAGTTAGGGTTAAAAAAGAAATAGTTACTTTAAGAACTAAGATTGCTGATCCTAAAAATATTACAGGAAAAAAAATTAAACCAGAGGAATGGAATGATTTTATCTCAGATAAAGAAACTATTTTAATTGATGTGAGAAATAATTTTGAGGTCAATATGGGTACTTTTAAAGATTCAATAAACCCAAATACAAAAAGTTTTACAGAATTTAAAAACTATTTAAAAAATAACTTAGAAGGAGTTAAAAATAAAAAAATTGCAATATTTTGTACTGGCGGAATCAGGTGTGAGAAAATTTCATCTTATATGTTAAAAAAAGGCTTTAATGATGTTAACCAGCTTCATGGTGGCATTTTGAGTTATTTGGAAAAAACAACTAACAAAAATTCATTATGGAATGGAGAGTGTTTTGTTTTTGATAATAGAGTTTCAGTAAAAAATGAACTAAAAGATGGAACGTATGAACTTTGTCATGCATGTAGATACCCTTTATCTCAAGATCAGATTAAATCTAAAAAATACATCAAGGGTGTTTCGTGTCCAAATTGCTATGGTAAGATAAGTGAGTCTAAGAAAAAAAGTTTAATTGATAGGAATAAGCAAATATCAATTGCAAAGAAAAAAGGTTTATACAATCCTTATATCAAGCAAACAGTTAATGATATTTAAAAAATACTTTATTTAGATATTTTTTAATATATAGGAGCCTCATGGCAAAAAAAACCTCATATGCTTTAAAGCAGCTTATACCTGAAGAAAATCCTAAAACAGGGACTAAATATATTGTTAGAAAACCAACAAAAGGTATGAAAGTTGCAGAAAAATTAAGATTAAAAAAATATGACCCAGTTCTTAAGAAACATGTTTGGTTTGTTGAAAAAAAAATGCCTCCGCATAGTAAGTAAAACTAGTTTTTTTTATAAATTTTATAACTTATTTTTATGCCTATGACGGATAAAATAGGAATTCACTGGTTTAGATTAGATCTACGACTAAATGATAATCCTTCACTTAATCATCTCTCTAAGAAAGTTGATACAATTATACCTATTTATATTTATGAAGAAAATATTGAAATAGGACAGGCATCTAAATGCTGGTTAGAAAAATCTTTAGAGAATATAAATAATGAATTATATAAACTTGATAGTAAGCTCTATATTTTCAAAGGTAATCCAAAAAAAATCATAGATAAAATTATTGCTGATAAAAATATACTATGTTTCAGTTGGAATAGACTATACGATAAACATTCAATTAAAAGAGATAAAGAAATAAAATTCTCTTTGAATAAAAAATCCATCGATTGCAATACTTTTAATGGGTATTTATTATCAGAACCTTGGGAAGTTAAAAACAAATCTGGGAATTTTTTTAAAGTTTTTACACCTTTTTGGAAAGCAAACTTTGAGACTTTGTTAAATAAAAAAAAATCATTAAGTTCATCAAATAAATATAATTTTTATAAAAAAGATATTAACTCTGCTTTTAAACTAGATGAATTAAAATTAAATATACCTAAAAAAAAATGGATGGATAGAATACTATCCTATTGGGATATAGGTGAGAATGCAGCAAATTTAAAACTTAAAAAATTTATAAAAAACAAATTATATAATTACAGTACTGGAAGAGATAGACCGGATTCTGACTTTACATCAAAAATTTCTCCCCATTTACATTTTGGAGAAATTTCTCCATTAAGAATTTTTATTGAAGTAATGAAATCAAAAATTGATACAGATGATAAAAAGAAATATTTGTCAGAAATTGGGTGGAGAGATTTTTCATACAATCTGCTATTTATTTATCCAGCAATGAATGAACTTCCGATACAATCAAAATTTAAAAAATTTCCATGGTTAAAAAATAAAAAATATTTAATTATTTGGAAATTAGGAAAAACTGGAATTCCCATTATTGATGCAGGAATGAAAGAACTCTATGAGATAGGCTGGATGCATAATAGAGTAAGAATGATTGTGGGCTCCTTTTTAACAAAAAATCTTTTACTTCATTGGAAAGAAGGCGAAAGATGGTTTTTTGATACTTTAGTTGATGCTGACATTGGATCAAATTCAGCAGGGTGGCAATGGATTTCAGGGAGTGGCGCAGATGCTAGTCCTTACTTTAGAATTTTTAATCCAATATTACAGGGTAAAAAATTTGATCCTAAAGGACAATATGTAAAAAAATTTTTACCTTCTTTAGATAAAATTCCTGAAAAATTTATTCATTGTCCATGGGAAATGACTGTTGAAGAACAAGAAAAATATAATTTTATATTAGGGCGAGATTATCCCAAACCAATCGTTGATTTAAGTGACACGAGGAAAAGGGCTTTAGCTGCTTTTAAAAAAATAAATGAATAAATCTTCTAAAAAAAAAATTGCTGTAATTGGATCAGGCATTGCTGGGATTAGTGCGTCTCATTTTCTATCATCAAAATATGATGTTCATCTATATGAAAAAAATAAATATTTAGGTGGTCATACAAGGACTGTAAAAGTAGCAACGGACAATAATATTTCTATAGATACAGGTTTTATAGTTTTTAATGAAATAAATTATCCAGATTTAATTAAATTTTTTGACCATTTAAATGTTCAAACAATGAATTCAGATATGTCTTTTGCTGTTTCAGATATTAATTATAATATTGAGTACGGAGGAAAAAATCTTAAATCCTTATTTGCTCAATATAAGAATATTTTTAATTTTAATTATTTAAAAATGATTTATGAAATTTATCGTTTCTATAAATTATGTAAAAATATAAAATTACATAATATAAATAATAATTTTACCATCGAAGACTTTCTTAATAGCAATAGTTTTTCTTCATATTTAAAAAAATTTCATATTTATCCTTTAATATCATCAATTTGGTCTACGAATCAAAACGATGTAAGGAATTTTCCCCTAAAGTTGTTTTTAAACTTCTTTAATAATCATGACTTATTTAATTTTAAATATAGACCTCAGTGGAAATATGTTCAAGGAGGTAGTAATTCATATATTAAAAAAATTTTGGAACTTAACAAATTTAGTTACAGCCTTAATACAAAAATAAATAAGATAGTTAGATCTGATAATCATATAAAAATAATTAAAAATGATGAAGAGATTGCATTCGATTATCTAATTATTGCCACTCATGCAGATCAAGCTTTAAAAATAATAGATAATCCTACAGATGATGAAAAAAAAATCTTATCAGAGTTTGAATATACTAGGAATAGAGTATATCTCCACTCAGACAGATCAATGATGCCAAAAAATAAAAAAACATGGTCTAGTTGGAATTTTATTAAAAACAAAAAGGAAAATATAAATTTTACATTAACTTATTGGATGAATAACCTACAAAAATTACAAAC
>CAYQFB010000082.1:0-4220 GCA_964416705.1 uncultured Alphaproteobacteria bacterium | reverse complement strand
ACTGGAGTAAGTGGTTCAGGAAAATCAACATTAGCGTTTGATACGATTTATTCTGAAGGACAAAGAAAATATGTAGAAAGTTTATCAGCATACGCAAGACAGTTTTTACAAATGATGAACAAACCTGATGTTGATAGTATTGAAGGTTTATCTCCAGCAATTTCAATTGAACAAAAAACTACTCAAAAAAATCCTAGGAGCACAGTCGGTACTGTTACAGAAATATATGATTATTTAAGAGTTTTATTTGCAAGAGTTGGTACCCCCTATTCTCCTACAACAGGACTTCCTATTAAACCTCAATCTGTCAGTGAAATATGTGATAACATTATTATTAATAATAAAGACGCCAAATCTTATATTTTATCTCCAATTGTAAGGGATAGGAAAGGAGAATATAAAAAAGAAATTGAAGAGCTAAAGAAAAAAGGATTTCAAAGGTTAAAAGTTGATGGAGAAGTTTACGACATTGATAATGTACCTAAATTAAAGAAAAATTTTAAACATAACATTGATGTATTAGTTGATAGGTTAGTAATTAAAAATAGCATACAACAGAGGTTAGCTGAAAGTGTTGAAGTAGCACTAACACTCTCAGAAGGTTTAATTTACGTAGAAAATTTAGACTCTAATACTATAACTACCTTTTCTTCAAAATTTGCCTGCCCAGTTTCTGGATTTTCTATTGAAGAAATAGAACCAAGATTATTTAGCTTCAATGCCCCTATGGGAGCATGTGAAGAGTGTGATGGTATAGGAGTTGAAAAATATTTTGATGATAAAAAAGTAATTCCCGATGATTCTAGATCCATTTTAAATGGAGCTATTAAACCTTGGGAAACTAAAGTATTTGGTTATCAAAAAAAATTCTTTGTTGAAACAATTTCAAAAATTTTAAAAGATTATAAGATTAATGTTAAAACACCTTGGTACAAAATTCCAGAGGATGTTCAAAATATAATTTTATACGGGGATGAACAAAATAGTGAAAGTTTTATAAGTGATTTTGAAGGTATAATAAATTTTATTGATAGAAAATATTCTGAGACTGAAAGATGGTGGATACAGTATGAACTAGAGAAATATTTATCAGAAAGAGATTGTGAGGTATGTAATGGTTTCAGGTTAAATAAAAAAGCTTTAGCCGTAAAAATAACTGGAAATCATATAGGCGAAATTACTAAAAGGTCTATTGATGATTGTTATGATTGGTTTAGCAAATTAAAACAAAATTTATCATCTACTGAAAATAAGATAGCAGAAAGTGTTATCAAGGAGATAAAAGATAGATTAGAATTTTTAAACAGAGTTGGTTTAGACTACCTCTCACTATCAAGAGCGAGTAAAAGCTTATCTGGAGGTGAAAGTCAAAGAATTAGACTAGCAAGTCAAATTGGATCAGGTTTAACCGGTGTTTTATATGTTCTTGATGAACCCTCAATTGGCTTACATCAAAAGGATAATCAGCAATTAATAAATACATTATTCAAACTTAGAGATCTTGGTAATACTGTAATAGTTGTTGAGCATGATGAGGATGCAATTAAACAAGCTGATCATATTATTGATATAGGTATAAACGCTGGAATTCACGGTGGAGAAATAGTAGCTGAAGGCAATCTAAAAAAAGTTCTTAAAAATAAATTAAGCTTAACTGCCCAATACCTAAATAAGAAAAAAAATATCGAAGTTCCAAAAAGTAGAAGAAAATTTAATAAAAATAAAATTTTCACTTTGCAAAAAATAAAAACAAATAATCTTAATAATCTAGAGGTAAAATTTCCATTAGGAAACTTTATATGTGTTACTGGGGTTTCTGGTAGTGGTAAGTCATCACTTATTATTGATACACTTTATAAAAGGTTAGATGAATATTTTAATAAATCACTTAATAAAGATGAAAGTTATTTCAATTTTAAGGGAATTAAAAATATTGATAAGGTTATTGATATAAATCAATCACCAATAGGAAGAACACCAAGATCAAATCCAGCTACATATACAGGATGTTTTACTCCTATTAGAGATTGGTATGCGGGACTTAATGAGTCTGCAGCAAGAGGATATAAACCTGGTAGATTTTCTTTCAATGTAAAAGGTGGAAGATGTGAGTCTTGCGAAGGTGATGGAGTTAAGAAAATAGAAATGCATTTTCTTGCCGATGTTTATGTTGAGTGTGATATTTGTAAAGGTAAACGCTACAACAGAGAAACACTTGAAGTTAAATACAATAATAAATCTATAGCTGATGTATTAAACATGACTGTAGAGGAAGGTTATGATTTTTTTTCAAAAATACCTTCAATAAAACAAAAATTAAAAACTTTAATGGAAGTTGGTCTAGATTATATAAAGATTGGTCAATCTGCCACTACATTATCTGGTGGTGAAGCTCAAAGAATAAAACTTTCAAAAGAATTGTCCAAAAGATCAACTGGAAAAACATTATATATATTAGATGAACCAACAACTGGATTACATTTTGATGATGTAAAAAAACTATTAAAAATATTACATACATTAGTTGATGAAGGTAATACAGTTATTGTTATTGAACATAATTTGGATGTTATTAAAACTTCAGATTATATGATAGATTTAGGCCCATTAGGTGGAAATAAAGGTGGTAAAATTATGTTTGAAGGATCTCCAGAAAAGATTATAATTGATAAAAATAATTATACTGGTCAGTTTTTAAAGAAACATTTGAACTAATGGAGGTTATCTTGGGAAGTATTTTACAATCATTAAATAGAACAATTATAGCAGGTATAATTTTAGCAATATTAGTTTTTATAATTATGGCAATAACCAATAATGGTTTTGATTATGATAGAAATTTCTGGAGTGCAATTTTCAGATATTTACATGTTATATCAGGTGTCATGTGGATTGGTTTGTTATGGTATTTTAATTTTGTACAAATTCCAAACATGCCAAACATACCTGATGAGCAAAAACCAGCAATAGGCAAAGTAATTGCGCCAGCAGCTTTATTTTGGTTTAGATGGGCAGCACTAGCTACAATTTTAACTGGTTTGATTGTTTCTTATTTAAATTATTATATAGTAGAGGCTCTTTCATTTGGTTTATTAACTAATGGAGCTTCCTCAAAAAGCATATGTATTGGAATAGGTATGTGGTTAGGTATGATTATGGCGTATAATGTATGGATGGTTATTTGGCCAAATCAGAAAAAAGCTTTGGGTATAATTGAAGCAAATGCAGAAGAAAAAGCAAAGTCTGCTAGAACTGCTATGTTGTTTTCAAGAACAAATACTTTGTTATCCATACCTATGCTTTTAAGCATGGTTACTGCTCAAAATCTATATTAAAAATCAATCTTCATCTTGCGGTCTGAACTTAAAAACTAATAAAGTTGGGACCGCAATAAAAATAGATGAATAAGTCCCAATTAACACTCCAATAATCATAGTAAAGGCAAAAGGTTTAATTACCTCACCTCCAAATAAATACAAAGATAAAAGTGCTAAAAGTGTTGTAATACTTGTCATCACAGTTCTTGATAAAGTATTATTAATTGAAATATTAAATAATTCTAAAAGTTCAATTTTTTTGTATTTTCTTAAATTCTCTCTCACTCTATCAAAAATTACAACTGTATCATTGATTGAATAACCTGCAATTGTAAGAACAGCTGCTATGGTAGAAAGAGAAAATTCAATATTTAAAATGGAAAGTATACCTAATGTAAAAAAAACATCATGTGTTAAAGCTACAACAGCACCAAAACCAAACTGCCATTCAAATCTCAGCCAAATATAAATCAAAATAGCAAATAATGCGAATGAAACAGCTTGAAAACCCTTCCATAATAATTCAGAACTTACGGTAGGACCAACAAATTCAGATCTTCTAAATTCTTCTACTTTGTTGTTTATAAGTTTCTTAACTTTATTTACTGTCTCAATGCTTTTTTGATTGTTTTCATTTTGTAATCGAATGATTATAGTATTTTCATCTCCAAATTCTTGAAGTGAAACTTCGTTAAAATTTGGGGATAAAATATCTCTTAATTCTCCTATTTTGGTATTTTTTGTACTTACTTCAATCAAAGTTCCACCTTTAAAATCAATTCCTAAATTTAATCCTTTAACAGAAAGCAAGAATAGTGAAAAAAATATAGCGATAATTGAAACTATATAAAATTTTTTTCTATAATTTAAAAATTTATAATCTGAATCTATAGGAATTATTCT
>CAYQFB010000081.1:0-4243 GCA_964416705.1 uncultured Alphaproteobacteria bacterium | reverse complement strand
ACAAAAGAATTACATGATCCAAGAGAAAATTTACATCCACTACTTGATTTAGTTCTTAATTACGTATTGCCGCCAAAAGTTGAATTAGACAAACCTTTCGCCATGCTTGCCACACTACTTGACTCTGATCCATTTCTTGGTCGTTGTTTAGTTGGAAGAGTTGAGCAAGGTAGTGCTAATGTTAATTCTAATGTTCATGCTATTAATTTAGAAAAAAAAATTATTGAAAAAGGGAGAATGACAAAACTTTTTATATTTGAAAGCAATAATAAAATTCCTGTAGAGAAAGTCCAAGCAGGTGATATTATATGTGTAACAGGTTTAAAAAACGCTTCAGTTTCAGATACAATCAGTGATCCTTTGGTTTTATCACCTCTTTTATCAACTCCAATAGATCCTCCTACTATGTCGATTACTATTACTGTAAATACATCGCCACTTGCTGGTCTAGATGGAGCTAAAGTTACTTCAACAATGATTCGTCAAAGACTGATGGATGAAGCTGAATCAAATGTTGCTATCACTTTTATGGAAAACAGTAATAAAGATTCTTTTGAAATTGGCGGTAGAGGTGAATTACAATTAGGTGTTCTTATTGAAACTATGCGTAGAGAAGGATTTGAAATGTCAGTCTCAAGACCAAGAGTAATCTATAAAGAAGATGAACAAGGTAATAAACTTGAGCCTATGGAAGATGTAACTATTGATGTTGATGAAGAATATTCAAGCTCTGTTATTGATAGTATGAATAAGAGAAAATCAGAAATGCTTGATATGAAAAGTGCCGGATCTAAAAAAACTAGAATTTTATTTCGTGTACCTTCAAGAGGTTTGATAGGATATCAAAGTACATTTTTAACTCAAACAAAAGGAACTGGTGTTTTAAATAGAATTTTTCACTCTTATGATCTTCATAAAGGACAATTTGCTGGAAGAAGAACAGGTGTTTTAATTGCAACTGATACAGGAATATCAGTTGCATTTGCTTTATGGAAATTGCAAGATCGTGGACCGATGTTTATAGATCCTCAAACTAAAGTCTATCAAGGTATGATTATCGGTGAGCATACGAGAGAAAACGATCTTGATGTGAATGTTTTAAAAGGAAAGCAATTAACTAATGTTAGGGCTTCAGGAACAGATGAGGCAGTAACACTTATGCCACCAAGAAAAATGTCATTAGAACAAATGATAGCTTATATAAAAGAAGATGAATTATTAGAAGTTACACCTAAGAATTTAAGATTAAGAAAAAGATTTTTAATACCACATGAAAGAAAAAAAGCCTCCTAGAGCTTAATACTTAAAAAATACAAAATATTAGTTAAATCAGTCTGATTTCTTTTATATATTAATATATTTTAGTGACCTCTATTTATAACGTCCCTAACTCTACTTTCTTTACTTACATAAGGTCTTAAACCAATTTTATATTCTCTATAAATAATAAATAAGCCACTTAAAGAAATTATAATAGATCCTAAGATTTCATAAAGATCAGGTAAATCTGAAAAAAACAAGTAACCGAAAACAAAACCTGCTAATAATTGAAAATATTGCAAAGGAGCAAAAAGGCTAGACTCAAGTTTTTTTGATGCTGCACTAATACATAAACCCCCTGTTCCTGCTATAATTCCACAAAATAAAAATATATAAATATCAAAACCTATTATTGGTACATAAGAATTATATGTAAAAACTGCACTAAGAATTAATCCTGACACAAATCCATAAAAAGCAAAAGCTATTGATGATTGATTATTTGCATACATTCTAATAAGCAGAACATTCACAGCTAAAATAATTGCACCAATAAACAAAAGAAATAAACTAAAAGTAAAATGTATAGTTCCAGGTCGACTAACTATTAATACACCAATAAAACCAACTAAAACTGCTGCTATTCTTCTAGGTCCGACTTTTTCTTTTAAAATAAAATAAGAAAAAATAGTTAAAATTAATGGAGCGCTGAATAGTATTGGGTATATCTCGCTAAAAGCATGCTCTCTAAATGAATTTATGATTATAGCAGCACATATTAAACCTAAAACACCTCTAAAAAGTTGAATATGGACTTTATTATTTATTAAAACTCCCCATCCACTAATAAAATGAAGAGCTAAAGAGATAGGTATTAAACTAAATAAGCAAATATAAAAATTTATCTCTAATACTGGATAATCTTGTACTAAATATTTTTTTATAATAGAATCAAGAAATACAAAAATTGTATATCCAGCAAAACCTAAAAAAATACCCATAAAATTATTATTCATTAAGTAAACTTAATACTAATTAGGAGATAAATTAAACAAAATAACTTCGTTAACAGTTCCTAATCTCATTTTGGGTCCCCAAGGACCTGATCCAGAAGAAACATAAAGATTAGAATTATTATAATTGTATAGATTATATATAAATTTAAATTGCAATCTAACGAAAAAATTAAAAGGGAAAATTTGCCCATTATGAGTATGTCCAGAAAGCATTAAATCAATATTATCTCTAATATTTAACCAAATAGAAGGTTTATGTACTAACAGTAAGTTAAAATTTTTTTTCTTTAAATTTTTATTTACTATTTCAATTTGCCTATCTTTAGAAAGATTATCTTCTATCCCAATCAAATTAATATTGTCAAAAATTTTTGAATTATTAGAAATATGTTGAATATTGTATTGATTTAAATTTTTTATAAAGTCATTAGAATTTTTTATATAATACTCATGATTTCCAGTAACAAAATAAATAGGACAATTAAATTTCTTGAATTCATTTAATGAGTTAAGATCAGCTTTAGAAGAATCAATTAAATCACCACCTAATAAAATAAAATCAAATTCAAATGTTTTTATTTTTGCAATGATTTTAATCAAATGTTTTTTACTATTTGATCCTAAATGAATATCACTAATAAAAATGAAAGATTTATTTTTTTGAAGCTTATGAGAGGTGATATTAATTTTTTTTGTAAATATTTTATTACCATAATAAAAAGATATTAATGTTAAAATAATTATGAGAAATAAAGAAAGTAAACCAAGTAAATAAGAATAGTCTGGCTTAAAAAGACTAAAAACATAAAATAAAGTAACTACCCAAAAACTAATGAAACCGATACCCATGCCTTCAAATATGAAAAATCGTAGTGGTTTTAATGACTCAAAAGATCGAAAATAAAATATAATTAGGATTGATATTATAATTGTATAATAAAAAGAAACTCTTCTATTAACTACTTCATTAAAAAGTAATTCATTTAAAATTTCAAATGGATATACATAAATAAAATAAGTAACACAAAATACAACAACATAAAAAAGACTGTTCTGAATAATTTTGTTCATAATTTATATGTTAAGAAACTAATTTAAATAAATAAAATAATGAAAATATTACTAATATTATTGCAATCCATATACTAAGATTTGTTAAAAATATTTTTAAATTTTGATTAGATTTAATAAAACTTGGAAGTATTAACAAAAAAACACCAATCATGTATATTATGGGAATTAATTTACTCATGATAAAAATTAATAATCTTTTTCAATAAGTTCACTAACAAAAAGATCGCCCATACCTTTTTTTTTAGCTGAAGCATAAAAATTCATAGCTATTTTTGATAATTCTTCTGCGTTATTTGAATCTTTTAGTAATTCATTAATATAGGTTAAATCTTTAAGAGTGTTATTTACTGAAAATACATAACCCTTAAAATCACCTTGTAGAGCTTTATCTGCAATTCTATTTAATGCTCCAGAGTTTCCAGATCCTAATTTTGCAACATCACACAAAAGATTAATGTCTATGTCAAGTTTTTTAGCAGATCTGAAAAACTCTATAACTGTAGTCGTAGTTAGTAATGATAAAAAATTAGATAATAATTTAGCTTGTGCAGCTTTCTCCACGGAACCAAAATTAAAAACATTCTTACAAAAAGATTGAAGAAATATTTTTGAGTCATCAAAATCTTTTTTATCGCCTCCCCAAATACCTCCAAGTACACCTTCTTCACTTTGAACTGGGCCTCCCATAATAGGGTTCACTGCATATCTAATTTTTGAAGAATTAAAAATTTTTTTCATTAATGTTGTGCCATTTTTATTATGCGTTGTTAAATCAATGATAAGTAATTCATTATCAATTCTAGAAACTAATTCTTCAGCAATATTAATAGCTATAGGTGTATTTGTTACACACATCATCAAGCAATCAAGATGAAGTTCAAATAACTCTTTAT
>CAYQFB010000080.1:411-4334 GCA_964416705.1 uncultured Alphaproteobacteria bacterium | reverse complement strand
TACCTCCTTCGCAGGTTTAGCAAACCTGTGGTTTAAGCCACTCACCCATCTCTCCTGTTGTTTATTCATAGAACTAATAGATATCTAATATCGAAATAATTTAGGTAACTCAACAATATTTAATTATTATTTAAGATATAATCAGTAATAACTAGAATTTTACATAAACCTGATGTTAATAAAAAATATGAAAAATTTGAATGTAATTCTTACTGTAAGCATACAAAAAATAAATTAAGAGTTGTATAATTTTAATCATCATTTAAAAAAAAGAAAAGACAGCAATGTTAAAAAAATTAATATTAAGTTTTAATATAAACTTTCTAAACCAAGATTTATAAATGATATCATTATTGTGTCCTACAAGAGGCAGACCTAATCAAGCTGAAAGATTAATTAAATCTTTCTTTAATACGCAAAAAAATCAAAATCAGATTCTTTTTTATGTTGCTGATGATGATGAATGTAAAGAACAATATTATGAATTATTTAATAAATATAAGATAGGTTTTTATAGAGGTCCGCCAATGTCAACTTCATTTATTTGGAATTTTTTAGCACATCAAGCAACTGGAGAAATGGTTACTCTTATTGGTGACGATGTTGAAATTAAAACTAAAAACTGGGATGAGATATTTATTCAAGCTAATGACATATATAAAGATAAAATATATGTACTTACTGTTGATGATGGCAGACAAGATAGATTTGCGCAGAATGATGGACGTATGAGATGTGATCATCCAACAGTAAATAAAAAATGGATCCAAACTCTTAAATACTTTGTGCCACCATTCTTTATGCATAGATACCTTGATAGATATACTAGAAGTCTTGCAATTAATATTGATAGATTTATTGAAGTCAAAGAGGTTGTTTTTGAGCACCTTAAATTTGAAACTATTAGTGATAAAACTGGAAAATTATCCAGATCATGGTTTGATCATGACAAACATATCTATGAGACACTTGCTAAAAGATATTACGATGTTGATTTAGAGTTATTGAGAAAAACTATAATAAATTAAAAAATAATATTTTTATATAATTTTATTCTTCCACGTTTTAGGGGTTAAATTATTATTTATTTCAATTTCAAAATTATACTCAAAATTTTTAATTCCCTTTAATTTAATATAATTTGCAGTTTCTGAAATAGCTTTTTCAATACTTGATGTTGTTTTATAATTAAGTAATTTTCTTGCTTTATTTGAGGAACAAAATGCATTTTTAACTTCTAATGGTCTATCTTCAAAATAAGTTGGTCTACCATTATAACATAAATGATTAGCGCATAAATTTACAAGTTCATTAATTGTAATTGTTCCTTCGTCAGGTCCAATATTAATAATTTGCTTATTTACTTCTTTACTTATCATCATTTTGTAAAGAGGTGATATGCAATCATCAATAAATGAAAAACATCTTTTTTGCTCACCATCACCATAAATTACTGGGCTTTCATTCTTTAACATTTTATGAATTATGATTGACATTACGTTTCTATATGGGTCATCATATTTTTGTCTAGGGCCAACAATATTGTGAGGGACAGCTATAACCCATTCAATATTATTTAAATTACAAAGGTTTATTAATACTTTTTCAGCAGCTAGTTTAGCTATTCCATAAGGATCTACAGGATTAGGTGTAGAGTCTTCTGTGAAAGGTGGGTTAATTTCTCCATATCTAGCCATTGATGAACAAAATATTATTCTTTTAATATTGTTGTTTAGTGCAGCTGAAAAAACACTTACACTTGATTGAAATATATTCTTTGTTACAAAATTTGGCGAAAATACTGAAAAACCCTCATAAGCAGTTGCTGCACAATGATACAAAATATCGATTTCGTTTAATTTAAAAATTTCATTTAATTTATCATAATCATTACAATCAATATTAGAAAAATTAACTCCTTTAGGAATATTATCTTCATAACCACCAATTAAATTGTCATTTCCATAAACATTGTGACCATTTTTAAGGCATTCATCAGCTAGATGAGATCCTAGAAAACCAGCTATACCAGTAATAAATATGTTCATATTAATTTTTGAAATTCTCTAACATCATCTACAGTGGTATGGAATAAGTTTATATAAAAAAGTAAGGATTTAGTTAATTTATTAATTTAAAAGAAATAAAATATGGAAAAAATAATTAGCAGGTTTTGGAGAGGTGAAATTACTTTATGGAGATCTTATTGGCTAGTTGGAGAATTGTTAAATGCCATATTTATATTATTAATTTTCAATCTTGAGATATACTTATTTGGAAATAATCAATTTACAAACTTTTTGCCCTTTTTAGATTTTAGTAATTTTAGTCTATTATCAAAACTGATTTTAATTCTTTGGACGGTTTTTTTAACAACTGGAATTTGGAGATCAGCTGAAAATTACAATGGAAGCATAATTTGGATAATAGCTACTTTTATCTTTTTATCTTACAGAATTTTTACCTTAAGATTAATTTTTTTTGGATAATTTAATTTTTAAAATTTCATTTAAAATTTTAGGATTGGCCTTTCCTTTACTTTTTTTCATAGATTGGCCGACAAAAAAACCAAGCAACTTATCTTTACCTGATAAATACTGATCAACCATTTTTTGATTTTCTTTAAGAACTTCATCAACAATAAATTCAATTTCACTTGTGTCAGTAACCTGCTTTAATCCTTTTTGTTCTATAATTTTTTCTGGATCTTGTTTTGTTATAAACATTTCAACCAAAACTTCTTTAGCGATCTTACCTGATATTATATTTTCTATAATCAATTTTACTAATCTACCTAAATTCTCAGGAGTTACCGGAGAATTATTAATCTCAATATTTTTTTCATTTAAAAGTGAAAACAATTCTGATGTAAGCCAATTAACAACAATCTTAGATGATTCTTTAAGTGTTTTATCAGATTTTATTACAGTGTCGAAATAATCAGATACAAATTTATCTGCCGTTAAAACTGATGCATCATAGTTGGATAAATTGCAATCATCTACATATCTTTTTTTTCTATCATCTGGTAACTCAGGAATTATTTTTTTTAACTTATTAATATCTTCTTGATCAATCTCTAAAGGTAATAAATCTGGATCTGGAAAATACCTGTAATCATGTGCCTCTTCTTTACTTCTCATAGGTCTTGTTTTGCCTGAAGAGGTATTAAATAAGAGTGTGTTTTGCTCAATAACACCACCTTCCTCAAGAACTTCAATCTGTCTTTTTACTTCATAATTAATTGCCTGTTTGATAAATTTAATTGAATTTAAATTCTTAATTTCACATCTCGTTCCATAATCATCACCAGGTTTTCTGACAGAAATATTAACATCAGCACGAAGTGAACCCTCTTGCATGTTTCCATCACAAGTATCAAGATACATTAAAATTGATCTTATTTTTGAAATATATAAACCTGCTTCATCTGCACTTCTGATATCTGGCTCACTTACAATTTCCATTAAAGCAACTCCTGATCTATTTAAATCAACATATGTTTTTGCTGGATTTTGATCATGAAGACTTTTACCTGCATCTTGCTCTAAATGGAGCCTTACTATTCTAATATCTTTTGAACTACCATCTTTAAAATCAATAGTGACTTTTCCTTCTCCAACAATAGGATATTTGTATTGACTTATTTGATACCCTTGAGGAAGATCTGCATAAAAATAGTTTTTTCTGTCGAACACAGAATGATTATTAATTATTGCATTTAAACCTATTCCAGTTTTTACAGCCTGCTCTATACAATACCTATTTATAACAGGGAGCATGCCTGGCATCGCTGCATCAACGAGTGAGACTTGACTATTTGGTTTAGATCCAAAGGCTGTAGAAGAATTACTGAATAATTTTGAATTTGATTTTACTTGTGCATGTATTTCTAAGCCAATTACAGTTTCCCATTCATGTTT
>CAYQFB010000080.1:0-395 GCA_964416705.1 uncultured Alphaproteobacteria bacterium | reverse complement strand
ATTAAATTACTCATAATCTTTCTCTAATGAATAAGCAGCGTTGAATATTTCTTGCTCATTATAGTGTTTACTTAAAAGCTGAATACCAAGAGGTAAACCTTGTTTATCCTCACCATATGGAATTGAGATACCAGGTATGCCAGCTAATGAAGCAGGTACAGTAAAAACATCATTTAAATACATTTTAATTGGATCATCTTGTTTTTCATTTAAAGGAAAAGCAGCACTTGGAGCTGTGGGGGTTAAAATCAAATCACAATCTGAGAATACTTCTACAAAATCATTAGCAATTAACTTTCTTACTTTTTGAGCTTTTAGATAATATGCATCATAATAACCTGCTGATAATACATAGGTTCCAATTAGTATTCTTCTTTTAACTTCTTTCCCAAAAC
>CAYQFB010000079.1:0-4383 GCA_964416705.1 uncultured Alphaproteobacteria bacterium | reverse complement strand
TAGATTTTCAATTTGAAGTGTTAACAACATATTTTAATGATGGAAATAGAAAGCCTGTAAGAAGTAAATACAACAACGCACATGCATATTTATCTGCTCCCTATGGTATTTATAAAACAAGAGATGGTTTTATTGCTATTGCCATGACGCCCCTTCCTAGACTTGGTGAGCTTTTAGACTTAGAATTTTTAAAAAGTCTCCATGATCAAAAAACTTGGTTTACTGATAGGGATGAAATTAAGAAAAAAATTGGTGATTGGGCTAATAACCGATCAACTCAAGATATTTTAGATATCCTTGAACCAGCCGATATCTGGTGTGCAGAAGTTCTAGACTGGGAAAAAATGTTAAAGCATGAAGGCTTTAAAATTTTAGATATGACGCAACGAATTAAAAGTTTAGATGGATTAAACATAAAAACATTACGCTGCCCCATTAGAGTTGATGGAGAAATATACAAGTCAGAGTTAGCAGCTCCTAAAGTTGGTCAAGACAATGAAAAAATTATAAAAGAAATGGAGCTTAAATGAAAATTACAGATATAGAAATTCGCGCATGCCGTCATAATGATCCTGTGATGAAAGACTCTGAAATGCGTGATGGAAAAAAATCTGAATTAGAGTTTTTAGTTATTACTTTTCATACTGATGAGGGATTAAGCACATCAACTTTTGGATTTGCAGGAAGAGGGGCAGCAATGGCTGGAGAAATTGCAAATAGTATTTTTAAGCCTTTTTTTATTGGACGGGACCCCTTGTATCGAGAGAAGCATTGGCATGAGTACCGAATGGCAGATAGATGGTGGAATCATGCACCTATATATAGTTATGGCCCTTTTGACATAAATTGTTGGGTTTTATCTTCATTACAAGCTAATCAACCGCTCTATAAATATTTAGGAGCGTATCGAGATCATGTCCCTATTTATGGAAGTTCTCTTGTTTATAAGACTCCCGATAATTATGCTAAGGAAGCAAAGGAGTATAAAGATAAAGGTTTTAATGCTTATAAAATTCACCCACCAGGAAGTTACGAATTAGATTTAGAAATTCATAAAACTGTAAGACAAACAGTTGGTAATGATTTTAAATTAATGAGTGATCCTGTTGCCCCATATACATTTGAACAAGCCTTACGTTTAGGTAGAGAATTAGAAAAGTTAAATTTTTATTGGTATGAAGAGCCTTTATTTGATGAAAACTTTCATAACTTGAGAGAGTTAACAAGAATATTAGATATCCCTATTATAGGAACTGAAGTAATTGCAAAACACCCTTATAGTGTTGCAGAGTGTATTTCCACTAGAGTAGTTGATATGGTTCGGGCTGATGTTTCTTGGAGTGGAGGGATAACTGCAACGATGAAAACTGCTCATTTAGCAGAGAGTTTTGGAGTCCAATGTGAAATTCATACTGCTATTTATCACCCTTTAGAGTTGGTTAACTTACATTGTTGTGCTGCTATAAAAAATTCAGAGTTTTTTGAAGTACTTGTTCCTTATGACTATTTTAATTTTGGGTTAAAAGAATCTATTAAAGTAGAAGATGGTCTCGCGAACTTGCCATCTAAACCAGGTTTAGGAATTGATTTGGACTGGGACTTTATTGATAATTCAACATTTAAGAAATATTAACAGATGACTAAAATAATTAAGTTTATTGTAGATGATGTTCGCTTTCCAACATCAAAAGATCTAACAGGTTCAGACGCAATTCATACAGACCCTGATTATTCAGCGACATATGTAACAGTCTTTACATCAGATAATAATTTAAAAGGATTTGGTATAGCTTTTACAATTGGCAAAGGAAATGACATTGTTGCAGAATGTATAAAACATTTCTTTCCTTTATTTATTGGCAAAACTATTGATGAACTTGAAAAAGAAATTGGCGAACTTTGGTTTCAATGTGTTGATCATAGTCAGCTGAGATGGTTAGGTCCTGAAAAGGGAGTAGTTCATATGGCTGTAGCCGCAATATTTAATTCCTTATGGGATCTTATTGCAAAAAAAAATCAAAAACCTTTATGGCAATTTGTTGTTGATAGTAAACCTGATACTATTATGGAGTGGCTTACCTTCAAGTATATTGAAGATGCATTATCAAAAGATGAAGCCTATAATATTTTAGAAGATAGTCAAAATACTAAAGAAAATAGAATTCAAAAAATTCTTAATGAAGGTTATCCATCTTATACAACTGCAGCTGGATGGCTTGGTTACTCAGATGAAAAAATAATTGATTTATGTAATCAGTATATGTCTCAAGGATGGAGACATTTTAAAATAAAAGTTGGGTTAGATTTAGAGGCTGATGTTAAAAGATTAGAATTAATTAGAAATACTATTGGCCCAGATTGTTCCATTATGGTTGATGCAAATCAACAATGGAGTGTGAAGCAATCAATAGAACACATTAATGCTTATAAGAAATTCAACTTATTGTTTGTTGAAGAGCCAACAAGCCCAGATGATGTGATGGGATTTGCAAAAATTAAACAAGAAGTTGGTGACGTTAGGCTTGCAACAGGAGAGGCTTGTGGTGGTAGAATTATGTTTAAACAATTTTTAGAGTCAGGAGCAATGAATGTTTGTCAAATTGATAGTTGTCGCTTGGGAAGTATTAATGAAATTCTTACAGTTTTATTAATGGCACATAAATTCAATACCCCAGTTTTTCCTCATGCAGGTGGTGTTGGGCTGTGTGAATATGTTCAGCATTTGTGTATGATTGATTATATTCTTATAAATGGCGAAAAAGATAATAAAGTTGTTGAGTACCAAGATAGTCTGCATGAACATTTTATATACCCATGTAAAATCAAAAATGGGAATTATATGCCTCCAGAAGATTTTGGTTATTCTATTGAAATGAAGGAAAAATCTGTTACTGAGTTTTCATACCCTAATGGAGAATATTGGATAAACAATTAATGCGATTAGAGAATAAAAATATTGTTGTCACTGCTGCAGCTCAAGGAATTGGAAGAGCAACAGCAATTGCTTTTGCTAATGAAGGCGCTAATGTTATTGCGACAGATATAAATGTTAAAAAATTAAATGAAATTAAGTCTATAAATTCAAAAATTAAAACGAACAAACTAGATTGTACTAATAAGTCAGAGGTTGAAGAATTTTGTAAGTCAGTTAATGAAGTTGATATTCTTTTTCATGCTGTTGGGTTTGTTCATCATGGCACGATAGAAGATTGTGACTCAGATGAGTTTTATAGATCAGTAAACGTTAATGTCTATTCAGCTTACTTAATGTCTTATTCTTTAATTCCTAAAATGCTAAAAAAACAAAAAGGAAATATTATTCTAGTTACTTCTGCTGCTTCAAACGTAAAAGGGGCTCCAAATAGATTTATATATGGAACTACTAAAGCTGCACTTAATGGGTTTGTAAAAGCTTTAGCAGCCGATTATGTAAAACAAGGAATTCGTTGTAATGCTATTTTGCCAGGAACTGTAGAAACTCCTTCTTGGGAAGGAAGAGTGAATATGGCAAATGATCCTAAAAAAGCCAGGGAGGATTTTATTGCAAGACAAGCAATGGGCAGGTTGGCTCAACCTGAAGAAATTGCTTCCATGGCTGTTTATTTAGCAAGTGATGAATCAGATTTTGTAACAGGGACATTAAATTTAATTGATGGAGGGTGGACTTTATAATGAAAACATTAAGATATAGAATTGGCAATGAAGTAAAGCCAGGAGTTTTAGATACAGAAGAAAATATTCGAGATGCATCTAGTTTAGTAAAAGATTGGGATAACGAAACAGTTACAGTGGAAAAGCTCAGCTCAGTTATGGATAGAAATTTATCTGATTTACCAATTGTTGAAAAAATAGACAGTATTGCACCGTGTGTTTGTAAAAAAAGTATTGGTAAATTTATATGTATAGGTCTTAATTATTCTGATCATGCAGAAGAAGCCGGGATGGAGCTTCCACCTGAGCCAATAGTTTTTTTTAAAGCAACTAGTGCTATTATTGGAGCAAATGATAAAGTTATTATTCCAAAAAATTCGCTTAAATCAGATTGGGAAGTAGAATTAGGAGTTGTGATTGGCAAGGAAGCTAAATATATTTCAGAAGAACAATCACAAGATCATATAGCTGGTTATTGTGTTGTTAATGATTTGAGTGAACGAAAATTTCAATTAGAGCATTCAGGACAATGGGTAAAAGGTAAATCATGTGATACTTTTGGCCCTATAGGACCTTATTTAGTAACAAAAGATGAAGTTGCGGATCCTCAAAATCTAAAATTGTGGTTAGATTTAAATGGAAAAAGAATGCAAGATGGTTCAACAAAAACAATGGTGTATGGAGTTAATTTCTTAATTAGTTATATTAGTCAATTTATGTCATTACAACCTG
>CAYQFB010000078.1:0-4400 GCA_964416705.1 uncultured Alphaproteobacteria bacterium | reverse complement strand
TTTTATATATTTGTTTTTTTTCAATATAACTAATTTTATGCACTATTTCTACGCTTTCAGTCAAAGAAAATTTAGTTAAAAGTCTCTTAATTATTTTTTCAATCTCCAGACCAATATATTTTTTTTCAATATTTTTAATATTTTTTTCAGCATCTATGATAATAACAAACTCTCCTAGGGAATATTTTGGGCTAGAACAAATTTTTGATAGAATATTTTCAGGCAATCCATAAAATACTTTTTCATTTAACTTGGTAATTTCTTTACATACAGAAATATTTCTATTTGGAAGTATTTCAGTTAACATTTCCAATAGTTGTATTATCTTATGGCTTGAAACAAACAAAATTACTGTTTTTTGCTCTGAAGAAATAGAATTTAAAAAATCTAACATTTTTTTTTTATTTTTTGGAGCAAACCCAACAAAAGAAAACTCATTAACTGGCATTCCTGATAATTGAAGTGCAGAAATAATAGATGAGGCCCCTGGTATTGTTGTAATAAAAACATTTTCTTTAATACAGTGTTGCACAAGCTTATAGCCTGGGTCAGATATTAAAGGTGATCCAGCATCTGAGATTAAAGCGACTGGTTTTGTTTTTATTTTTTCGATATAATTTTTAATAATTTTTTCTTCGTTGTGATCGTGTAATGCTATCAACTTCTTTTTAATGCCTAATTTTGACATTAGTTTTCTTGAATGATTTGGATTTTCACAAATAATAAAATCTGTATTTTGAAGAGTCTCTATTGCTCTATTGCTTATGTCCCCCATATTTCCTATAGGGGTTGCCACAATGTATAGACCATTAAGCATTCTTGCCATCTTGTTTCTTTTTATATTTTTATTTTCTTGTGCTCCAGTAAATTATGTTTCAAAGCAGGACGACTCTAAAGAAACAGTTATTGAAAAACCAATAATAAATAATGAAAAAATAACAAAAAAAGAAAAAAATGAACTAAACCAAAAAAAAATTACAACAACTGAGTATCATAAATATAAAAACCTTAAAAATGTATTGTCAGACAATATTACGGTTTTAATATCAAAAAAAGATGACCCAAAGATTGTTGATCAATTTTTAAATATTATTGAATTAGCAACATATAAAAAAAAAATAAAAAATATTTCTTTTAATATTCATGTGTATGAAGACAACAATAGTCTAATGAAATATCTAGAGAAAAATAATCAACCTGGCACAATATATTTTGGACCTATTACTACTAATGATTCATTGGGATTAAATACTTATTGTGATGACGGTATTTTATTCTTTTCCTTTTCTTCCAATAAATCATTAGCTGATAATTGTGTTTTTTTATTAAATTTTTTCCCCCACAATGAAATTGAAACTATCTTTGAGTATTTGCCAGAAAACTCAAAGGTCGCTCTTGTTTATCCTGAAAATTTATATGGATATAAAATTAACGAAATTGTTGACAGTGTTTCTGAAAGAAGTAAGTCGATTATAATTAATAGAGCTTCCTATAAAGAAAATTTAGAAAATGTTAGAAGCGCCATAAAAGAGCTTGGTAAATATGAGTTAAGAAAGTTTGAGCTGAATAGACAAAAAAAACTTCTTACTCTCAACAAAGATGAAAATTCAAAACAAAGACTAAAAAAACTTGAGCGTTTTACCACAACAAATGATTATGACTTTACTCATGTTTTAATTGCTGATTACGGAGTTAGACTTTTGCAAGTTGCCCCTCTCTTAGCTTACTATGACATTGATCCTAATATAGTTGGTTTTATTGGAACTGGGGCTTGGGATGATACAATTTTTTTTAATGAACCAACTCTTCAGAATGCAATATTTCCTGGAGTTGAGTATAAAAAAAGACAAAAACTTATTGATGATTATGTTGCTATTTATGATGAGGGCTTAATGAGAGTTTCAACATTACCATATGATTTAATAGGCCTTTTAACTTATTTAATAAATAATAACTACAACATAAAAGAATTCTATGAGCTTATAGAGAGTAAAAATTTTATATTTGATGGTGTAGATGGTAATTTTTATTTTAAAAATAATCTTATTGAAAGAGAATTAAAAATTCTTCAAATTAAAAACGGTAAAGCTCTCCAAATTAATTAAATAAAAAAGATTCCATTTTCATAAGAGCAATTTTTCTGTGACTTATTGTATTTTTTTCTTTTATACTCATTTCAGCGAATGTTTTTTCATAACCATCTGGTATAAAAATTGGATCATAGCCAAAACCATTTAAGCCTTTGGGCTTTATGGATATTCTTCCACTAATTTTTCCCTCAAAAATAATATGGTGATTATCTTTTATACTAAGGCAAATGGCTGTTTTAAAAAAAGCTTTATCATTTTTAGTTTTAATCACATTAGATATAATATACTCAAAAGCATGCCTGTTTGTTGCAAATTTGTCTAAAAACCTTTTTGATTTTATGCCCGGTTTATTTTTTATTGCCTCAACACAAATACCTGAATCATCTGCAAAACAAGGAATATCAAAATTTTTTAAACCAAAAAAAGATTTAATTTTTGCATTTTCTGCAAAGCTTAAACCATTTTCATTTGGCTCTTTAATTTTTCCAAAAGATCTTAGGTTATGTATTTTAATACCTTTATGATCAAAAATGTTTTCTACTTCTAAAATTTTTTTATGGTTATGGGAAAAAAATAATAAATTCTTCAATTTAAATTTAGTATGTTTTTTTGTTTAGTTATAATTTTTTCAATGCTTAGTTTTGCGAGCTTAAACATTTTTTGATACTGATCTTCACTAAAGAAGTACTCCTCACCCGTTGCTTGAATTTCAGAAATTTTGCCATTATCACATATTACGAAATTAGCATCTACTTCTGCTTTAGAATCCTCGCTGTAATCTAAATCAACGCACGCTTTATTTTCTATTATACCAACAGATATAGCTGCCACAAAGTTTTTAATTATTGGTTTTTCAATGTTGTAGTTTTTTTTTAATTTATCAATAGCCAAATATAATGCTACAAAACTTCCACTTATTGATGCAGTTCTTGTCCCCCCATCTGCCTGTAAAACATCACAATCTATTTTAATTTGTCTTTCACCAAGGTTTTCTAAATTTATAACAGACCTAAGACTTCTTCCAATCAACCTTTGAATTTCTTGAGTTCTGCCAGTTTGTTTTCCTCTTGCTGATTCTCTATCTATTCTTGTATTTGTTGATCTTGGCAACATTCCATATTCTGCAGTGACCCAACCCTTTCCTGACCCACGTAGCCAAGGAGGGGTTTTTTCATCAATAGAAGCCGTACAGATTACTTGAGTATTGCCAAATTTAACCAAACAAGAACCTTCAGCATGAATATTTATATTGGTTTCAAATACAATTTCTCTAATTTCGTCAAAGGCCCTATCTTTTCTCATTATAAGTATCTATTAATTGAATTTTATAACTATTACACCAATATATATTGTTTATGAAAAATAATTTGTACACAGAGCTTACCGAAAGAACTAAGCAGATTTTTAAGAGCGTAGTTGAGAGTTACCTTGAAACAGGTTCACCATCTGGTTCTGAAACTGTTTTAAAAAGAGCTGGTTTAGATATCTCGTCAGCATCAGTTAGAACTATATTATCTAACCTTCAAAAAGAAGGATTTTTATTTTCTCCCCATACTTCTGCTGGAAGAATTCCAACAGATAAAGGTATGAGGTTTTTTGTAGACGGCCTTTTAGAGTTTGGCAGAATTTCTAAATCAGAAAAAGCAAATATTGAACAGCTTAGTTCTTCAAAAAGCAAATCATACCAAGAAGTTTTAGATGAAGCATCGAGAGCAATATCAGGGCTGTCTAATTATGCAGGCATAGTAATTGCTCCAAAGTATCAAAAAAACTTAAAACACCTTGAGTTTATCAGACTTAATCAGTCTCAGATTATGTCAATTTTAGCATACGAAAATGGTGAAATAGAAAACAGAATAATTGATGATGCAGGTAAATTTACTGATTCAGAACTGCTTCAAACATCAAATTATTTAAGCGCAAAATTTAAAAACAAAAACATTAATCAAATAAAAAAAATCATCCAAGATGATATTTATATTTCAAGAACTAGCTTAGAAGAAATTTCTAATAAACTTATAAAAAAAGGTATTGTGGAAATAGATCCTAACTTAAATAATCCCTATATTTTTTTACATGGACAATCGAAGCTCTTAGAAGATGAAATAATTTCTAATGATCTTGATCAAATAAGAGGACTTTTTGATGAAATAGAAAAAAAAACTACTTTCATAGATATTCTTGAAAACGCTGGCAATGCAAATGGCGTTCAAATTTTTATTGGCTCGCAAAATTTTTTATTTAAACACTCTGGTCTTTCTATGGTAATGGCCCCATATAAAAATAAGGAACAAGAAATTGTAGGTGCTA
>CAYQFB010000077.1:0-4465 GCA_964416705.1 uncultured Alphaproteobacteria bacterium | reverse complement strand
TCAATTACAAATGTCGATGAATAAAGAAAAAGCCATTGATTATGTAAGTTCTAATAAAGGTTTTTGTTACATGACAAGTTTTGCAGGCAGAGTAAAACTTCAAGCGCTATCTATGGTCTGTGAATCACAATATAGTGGTTGGTTCCATACAATTGATTTAGCGCACGATCCAAAACCTCTTATCGAATGTAATGCGGAAGAATTTAAAAAATTAATTAAAAAGAAAAATCGTTATGTAATTTGCAACCAACACCCAATTTTATTGCCTGGTAAAATTGCTTCAAATTATGAGCCTTATAATGACATTGGGGCTGATGTATTAAATGAAAGAGCAAAGATGGTTTATAAAAATAAAGCTCTCGCAGATAAATTTAAATTAATGGAAATAGATAGACAAATTGAAAAAGAAGAAGAGTTATCACAAGATAATGTTTTCCCTGAGAGTAAAGCAAATCTTTTTACCCAATTTGGGCAATCTACAGATCTTGCTCAATTTCATGAAAAAGATGCATGGGAAGATAAATATAAAATAGCCCTTGGTATCAAAGATCCCCGAGCGAATTTTATGTTAAAACGCCTTATTTTTGATGAAAGTCCTAAAACACTCTCTTCAGAGGATTTTAAAATGGTCCATCGTGAACTCCATGATCGATTAGTTATTAATCAAGAGCGACCTTTCACAACGATCCCAGAAGCAATGAATTATATTGATACAGAATTTAACAAATTAGAAGAAAATGATGATGAGGATAAAGATAAAAAATTAGTTATTCTTAAAGATTTTAATAAATATTTGCAGTTCTTAGAAAAATATTTTTCCAATAAAAATGCAGAACCTCTTCCTACAGGGCCCGACTTAGCAAAAATAATCTATGATTAATGTTTGAGCTACAATACTTATTAATAGGTATTATCCAAGGGCTTACAGAGTTTTTACCGATTAGTTCATCAGGGCATTTAGTATTGTTTGCTCAATTAACTAACTGGGAAGATCAGGGTTTATTTACAGATATTGCCGTTCATTTTGGCACTTTATTTGCTGTTATTATTTATATGAGAAAAGATATATTGTTTTTAATAATTAATATTATTAAATTAGAGTTTTTAAGTAATAAAATTATCCTAAAAATTATTGTAGCTACATTGCCAGCAATATTGGTTGGTTTTTTTATATATGATTTTGTTAGTCTTTATTTTCGAGATGTAAGAGTTATAGCGTGCTCAAGTTTAATATTTGGAATAATTCTATATTTTGCTGATAAATCAAATTTTTCACAAAAAAATTGGAAAAATATTACATTTGTTGAGGCTTTTATCATAGGCTTATGGCAGGTTTTAGCTTTTATTCCAGGGGCTAGTAGAGCTGGAGTTACTATAACTGGTGCAAGATTTCTTCAATTTGATCGAATAAATGCAACTAAATTTTCTATGCTTTTATCTATTCCAATTATTTTAGCTTCTCTTTCTTTATCACTATTTGATATATCGTTTTCTGAAGATGAAATAATAAATATATATCCATCTATCTTTGCTGCAAGCATTGCATTTATAATAGCTCTATTATCTATTAATTTCATGATGAAATTAATACAAATCACAAATTTTAATCTATTCATTATTTATAGAATTATACTAGGAATTATCCTATTAGGGTTTTATGTTTAAAATAAATGGCGTTTATTGCGCTTCTATAACTCCGATTAATAATGATCTTTCAATCAATACAGATCTTTATTTAAGGCATTGTCAGGTCTTGATGCATAAAGGATTAGATGGTTTAACGTTATTTGGGACAAACGGAGAGGCAAGTAGTTTTTCTATAGATCAAAAAAAAAATGCTATACAATTTTTATTAAATAATAAAATAGATCCAAAAATTTTAATGCCTGGAACAGGCGCTTCTTCTCTACAAGATGCAATTGAGATGACAAAATTTTGTGTTGAGATAGGCACAAAAGCAGTTTTAGTATTACCTCCTTATTACTTTAAAAATGTAAGTGATGAAGGAGTAATTACATATTATAGAAATGTTATTGAAGAGTCAGGTGATAATAATTTTAGATTTTTGCTCTACAACATCCCTCAATATTCTGGTGTTACGATTAATTTTTCTATTATTGAAAATTTATTAAAACTTTATCCAAATAATGTTGTAGGCCTTAAAGATTCAACTGGTGATATGGAAGGAATGCTTAAAACTATAAAGTATTTTAATGATTTTGCGGTATTTTGTGGCAATGGCGCTTTGGCATTGTATACTTGTAAAAGAGGTGGAGCGGGTGCAATTACAGGTGATGCTAATATTACAGCAAAATTATTAAGTTTTATTATCCATAATTTTAAAAATGAAAAAGAAATAGAAAATTTTAATGATCTACAACTTCTATTAGAAAAAATAAGAAGTGTATTAAGTAGTCATGAGCAAATTAGTTTATTGAAAGCTTATTTTTCAGTTGCTGATAAAATTTCTGAATGGAATAATTTAATGCCCCCACTCAAGGCGATTGACAATTCAGAAAATAATAAGCAAGTGATAGCTCTATTAGATTTAGTAGGGCAAATAGATTCTTTAGTACCGCCTAGTTCTTGAGGTAAAATAACTCTTTGCTTTTAGAGTAATAAAATCTTGAACAGGTTTTAAGAAAACTGCAAAACCAATACAGTCTGTAAAAAATCCTGGAGTTATTAATAATAAACCTGATATGAGTAAAAAAATACCACCTTTAATTTCATCAGTTGGCATTATACCTTCAGACATATTTTGACGTGCATTAAATAGTAAGCTCAATCCTCTTCTTCTTACTAAAAATATACCCATCAAAGCAGTTAGTAAGATGATAGCAATAGTGTTCAAAATACCAATATTTGATCCAACAGTAATGAAAATACTAATTTCAATAATAGGAATAATGATAAAAATTAAAAATATCATTTTCCTACAATCTCTTTTTTATCTTCCTGCAAATTACAATTAATTTGATTTTCAAATTCTCTTAAGCGTCTATAAACACTAGCCAATTCAATAATAGCTGGCCATGATTTTAATAAATATTGCATAGATCCCTCAACTCTTCCAAATGCTCTTATTATTTGTTGCATTACACCAAGAGTAACTACTCCTGCTACAATTGCTGGAGCTAAAAATACATAAGCTGATAAGACATTTGC
Source organism: uncultured Alphaproteobacteria bacterium (assembly GCA_964416705.1). Lineage (GTDB taxonomy): Bacteria > Pseudomonadota > Alphaproteobacteria > HIMB59 > CACPNW01. The sequence goes on along the minus strand of CAYQFB010000077.1, from coordinate 1,297 downwards.
TTGTAGATAAGCCATTCGACCAACATTAAAATATAGATATCGAAGATACGCTAAAAAATAAATTGAACGAACATTTTCAAATAATTCTTCAATTGTTTTTGGTCTAACCTCTCCATCATCTTCTGCTATAACTAGAATCTTTCTATAAGCTGCTTCTTTTTTTTGGATGTCGTATTCTATACCAACGAGCCGTAATATCCATCCTAGTACTATTAAGAATATTGTGCCACCTAATGTCCACAATAATGCTCCAGTAATTAATCCATATTGCCAATCACCAAAAAAGAATATTGGAATACCAATTGATAACCCTAATAATATTGGAATAAACTGAATTAAAACCATAATAGATTCAATCAAGCTTGTTCCGAGTGATTCAAGAAAACGCGAAAACTTTACTGTATCTTCCTGAACCCTTTGAGCAGCACCTTCAATTTTTCTAGCTTTGTCATATACACTGTGGTACCATTCTACCATTGATGTTCGCCATCGAAATAAAAAATGTTGAGTAAAAAAGCTAATTACAACATAAACAGCAACATAAATTCCAGCAAGTGTAATAAATGAGAATAGACTCGCCCAGTACTCAGATATAGTAATCGAGTTTGGTGCTCCTAGTGCTTTTTGGATCATATCGTAAAATTCACCAAACCATTCATTAATTCTTACATCAATTTTTACTTGTATCCATAATGAAGATAAAATTATGGCAGAACCTACCCAACCCCATAAAAACCATTTTTTAAAAGTAAAAAATCTAAACATTAATTAATTAGTATATAGTAAAAAAAACATTTAAAAAAAGATGTTTTTATTTTTTTAGAAAATCATCAACTTCAACTTGATAGGATTCAACAAGTCTATTAGTTTCATTTGCCATCCCTACAACTGCAATTAGTTCTTTTAACATTTTATCTGACATCCCTTTTTTCTTAGCGGCTGCTGTATGAGACCGAATGCAGTATTCACAGCTGTTGGTCATAGAGACTGCCATATAAATCATTTCTTTCGTTAGTGGGTCTAGAGCTCCTTTTTTCATAATATCCTTCAGGGCATTCCAAGTTCTCTCTAAAGTATCTGGATCATTAGCTAGTGTTTTCCAGAAATTTGGAATAGCTTTTATTTTCCTCTCTTTTTTAATATTATCGAAAACTTTTTTTACTTTTCCTTTAGCTTTGTTTTCCTCAATAGGGATAAAAATTGTCATATACACTCCTCAGTTGGAGACTATCATAGATTAAAAAGGAAAAGATTAAAGGTGGTTATTTCTTCTTTTGGCGTCTTTTATTGCGTCTAT
>CAYQFB010000076.1:0-4475 GCA_964416705.1 uncultured Alphaproteobacteria bacterium | reverse complement strand
AAATTAAGTTTCTTGAGGAGGCTTAACCGATCGAAATACATCGACCTTCGGTGACCTTCAGGGTGTATTTTGACTATCCTAAAAAGTGCTGTGACGGTTTAAGGAGAAGGATGGATGTCCGAGGACAAGGTTGAACGCAAAGTTGCAGTGATTCTTGCCACGGATGTGGTCGGCTACAGCACCAAGATTGAACAGAACGAGGCCCAGACCCTGCAGACGCTCAAGGCCTGCCGGGAGATCATTCAAGAACTGATCGGTGAACACCAGGGTCGGGTTTTCAACACTGCCGGGGACTCGGTACTCGCGGAGTTTTCAAGTGCTGTAGAAGCCGTTCTATGTGCCTCTGAGTTTCAGAGAACCATTAAAGAGCGCAATGATTCGGTTGATACTGAAGCGGGCAGGATGGAGTTCCGTATCGGCATCAATATGGGTGATGTCGTCATTGAGGGCGACAATCTTTATGGGGAGGGCATCAACGTAGCGGCGCGTCTGGAGGCCTTGGCCCAGCCTGGCGGGATTTGTTTATCGAAGAACGTATACGACATTGTGTACAACAAGATAAATCTGAGTTTCACCGATCTCGGTGATCAGCAGGTCAAGGACACGGTGGTACATGCGGTGGATGTTTCGCTGGATGGGACTGGGCAAAGAAAACTCCCGGGCACGAAGAAGGCCCAGTCATCAACCCGGATGACCTATTTGGCGGCGGGTTTTGCGATTGTTGCTCTGTTGGTAGGGGGCGGCGTGTGGTGGCAGCAGCAGAAGGGAGCGCAGGAGACGGAAGGACAAACCCAGGTTGCAAGGGATAACCTGCCCATTATTTTGGTTAAACCGTTTAAGAGCCTCGGAGGTGAAGATACTTCGGTCAGCCATGCAATTACCGAAAGTCTGATTTCCAGTTTATCCAGATACAAAATGCTTTCCGTACTATCAAGCAGTACAAGTTTCCATATTCTTGAGACCAAAATGCCCGACAGCGAGATTGCCGAAAAGTTTCGTGTTAAGCATGTGATTCAGGGATCCGTCCAATCCTTTGGAAAAAATACCAGACTAACCCTAGAGTTAAATGATTTGTCAAAAGGGAAAGTCGTATGGTCTGATCAAGTCGATTTTCTGCTCGATGATATTTTTAAAGTCCAAGATGAGATTGGAAATAGTATTCTGGGTCAACTTCATATAGCCGCAGTGGGAGGCCAGGAAGAAGAGCAATGGTTATCGCAGTTTGAGACTTTTGAGCAATATCTCTTGTTTTTAAATTATGAAACTGAATGGAGCAAATGGACGAAAGACGGTTACGATCAAACCCGAGAGATCTTGAAGACGTTAAGGTCATTAAATACAAACGAAAATCTAACTCACTACGTGGAGGCATGGATTCTGCATCAGGCCTTATTGATGCAGTTCTCAAAGAATAAAAAAGAAGAGGACCTTAAGAGACTAGATTATTTAACCGATTCTGTAATAAAAAATAGAGGGAACGAGAGAGACTATGCCGTAAGGGCGCTGATGGAATTAGAGCATTTGTCAAAAGACTGCGAGACCGCTAAAAGTCATATTCCAGAATCGATCGAGAACAGCAATGTCAGGCACAATCTTGTTACGGTCGGATATATCTATAAGTCTTGCGGGGATCTTGAGAAAGCGATTCCGTATTTCCATGAGGCGCTGCGTTACGCTCCGGTTGATAAGGGATACATGGTGTCTAGCCAGTTAGTTTCAACTTTGTATATCCTGGAACGCATGAAAGAAATACAGGATTTTGTTGGGGAGAAAATAGACAACGTTGATATGCATGGCATGATCCTTTGGGTTTATGCATCAATCGAACTAGCAAATGGAAATACTGAAAAAGCCAAAGAGCTTTTTGAAAGAGGCAGGGATTATGGGACTCGAGGAAAGTGGGTTTCTTATAATTTAAGACACCAAGAAGCGGCAGAACGGCTTATTAAAGCTTTGCAACCTTTGGGTCCCCTGGATTAATTCCGGGAAAAGTCATGCGCGGCTTCGCTCGTTTTTGAGATCCAAGCGAACCCAACGACAAGATCGCTACTCCCTGAGAGGAGCGTATGAAAAATCCGCCGGGCAACCCAGTCCCGAGGAAGAAAAATTCATGGACTGGTTCAGTCATACGCTCAACGTGGAGGACATTGACCTATGCGAAAACGTGCAAAAGGGCCTGTATTCTCGGGGTTATCAGCAGGGCCGCTTCGTGTGGATCGCGAGCACGTCGAATACTCCGAGCATCACGTGCATTTCTTCCAGGACTTTATCCGCAAGGCCCTGTCGGATTAGCACCCTGATAAAGGGATGCTGCTAGGGCTCAAGTAGTAGAAAACCAGGCTACAACTTCACCTGATCGGACTTGAAGGAATCCCAGGTCCACACACTCAAGAGGGCCTGGATGTTTCCCCTGGAGGTCGTTCGTAAATTCTGTAGATGGCCATCCCGCTTACCGCAACGATAATTAGGATGCCGCCAACCAGAGAATTCGCACTTGGAATCTCGGCCAGCACTAGCCAGGCTAAGAGTACAGCCAGAATTGTTTCCAAAGGCACTATCAGCATCAGCTCTCCCGCACGGATATGTCGCGAAGCGACAACAAAGAGCGAATAGTAAATCGGAGAAATCAGACCACCCCAAAATACAAGGATGGCGATACTCTTGCCGTTTAACGATGGGTCGTCAAATGAAAAAGGCAGCGCAATCGCCGCTGCGATAAGACTGCCCACCGCGAACATCGGGATCATGTCGAGGTCGCGACCCCAGCGAAGAATGACAGCAAATATAGAGACGGTGACTGCACATCCAACGCTCAGGCCGGCGCCTTTGATGCTACCGCCAGTCAGATGACCCACGACCATCAATGTGACACCAATTGCAGCCCCAATCATTGCAAACCAGGTAACTTTCTGGATTCTTTCTCGCAAAGCAGCCCAGGCAATCAAGGCAGTTAGGATTGGAATTGATGCAAGGGTAAACATGACGTCCGCAATCGGAGCAGTGTGGAGCGCCATAGTCAGAAAGACTAGACTTAGTCCAAAGGCGACGGCTCCGAAGATGCCTAACCGACCAATTTTGTTGAACGCACGCGCAACACCCGATCTGTAGGACCAGGTGAGGCCCAGGCACAAGATTAATCCGATCAGCAGGTGGCGCCAAAATACAATCTGCCAATCCGTCAGATCCCCTAATGCGCGGATAAAGACTCCATTAAAGCTGGCTAATGCTGCCGCCGTCACGAGGGTTAAAAATGCCAATGGGTACCGCATGCCGATTCTGTTGGTCAGGTTGTTTTGGTGAGAGACGGGAACAAACGAAATGTACACTCTTAGGTAAGGTTCATGGGAAATACACTACAATTTAGAGCGGCAACAGAAGACGACTGTACAGAACTGGCGCTAATTCGGGATATAGCTGGTAGAAGAATGCCTTCTTACCTCTGGAGCCAGGAAGTGGGGCAGGGGCAATCCTATTTTGAGTATGGTAGAGAAAAAATTAGAACCGATGCCAATTACGATGCTTATTTCGAAAACTGGCTGGTTGCAGAATCCCAATCTAACTTTGTAGGCGCATTTTTTGGGTTTTTTGTGGATGACCCCTATCCAGATATTGACCTTGATGCTGTGCCAGAATGTTTTCGACCATGTGTCGAACTTGAAAAAGTAGCTAGTGGATGTTGGTTGCTGCAGGCAATTGCCATATTGCCGGAATATCGGGGGAAAGGATTAGCCCGACAACTTTTGGGCAAAGCAGAAAGTGTAGCTAGGGATTCTGGTACGAATAGCATCGCTTTACAGGTGGAAGAGGTAAACGGAGTTGCTTTAAGAGCCTATCAGAGAAATGGCTACGTCGAAGTGGATCGCAGGCCTTACGTCCATTTCCCTGGTTCCGAAGACACTGGTGACGTTGTCCTAATGCGGAAGGAAGTGAACTAGTTGCGTGTTATTCCGCGGATTGAACTGATATTGGCTCGGTTAAAGCCATTTTAATAATTAGAAATCCGATGAAGATAATTTTTCCGGCGAATTTGCTTGATCAATCAATAGGTACATCTTCCTCACGCAATGGGGGTGGGAAGTTGACCTTGACGGTATTAGTGGGCTGGTTGCAATGAAACTTATCGACCTGCACAAACGGTATGTCGGATGGTGGCAGAGAAAACTCGGCATTTCAGACTACGCGCTACTTTGGCTGACGTTTTTTAAAGGTGTTTTGCTGACGTTACTTGTGGTTTGGCTCGTTAACTAATCTGCGATCGATGAACACGCGGGATTAATATCTATCCCAACGGCTTCACCAAATCCTCTGCCCCTAGATGCGTTTAACGCACCCAATGTGACCCCCATCACCTAACTGTCCCCAATGCCTCCTAAAAGGTGACAAGGCGCACAGATCCCTTCCCCGATATCTCAGAAAATGGTTACACCAAATGCCGTCAATCATTTTCGACATGCAGCCGATATCAAGATGGAAAG
>CAYQFB010000075.1:0-4498 GCA_964416705.1 uncultured Alphaproteobacteria bacterium | reverse complement strand
ACTCATTCTCAAATGGATGAAGCTACTTTAAAATTAGCAAATATGTCTCATGATATGATTAGACTTTCAGTTGGTATTGAGGATATTGAAGATATTATAAATGATTTTGAGGATGGATTTAGAGCTGCTAAAAAACCTAAATTAGTGGCTAATAAATGAAGTTCAAAGTAAATAACAAAGAGGTTTTTGCATCTACTGGAGGAAGACCCTTTGATAAAAAAAACCCCCTTATTATTTTTATTCATGGTAGTGGCTTAAGTCATATAACATGGGTTTTACAAACTAGATATTTTGCATTTCATGGTTATAGCGTTTTAGCAATTGATCTTCCAGGACATGGATATTCCGAAGGCCCTGCAATAGAATCTATTGAAGAACAAGGCAAATGGATTGCAGATGTAATAGACTCAGTTGAGATGAAAGAATCTTCACTAGTTGGTCATTCGCAAGGTTGTTTAATTGCTTTGGAATGTGCTTCACAGTTTCCAGATAAAATAAAGTCTATTGGTTTGATGGGAGGAGCTGGAGCAATACCTATGAATCCTGAGCTTTTAGATTTAGCAGAAAAAGGAGATCCAAAGGCGGTAGATCTTATGATGGATTGGGCTCATGGTCCAGCCGGGCATTTTGGTGGTCATCCAGTTCCTGGTCTTCATCATATGAATTTAGGTGGATCAATCGTAATTAATGGTTCAGTTAAAAATGCTCTTGGTGTTGATTTTAGAGCATGTGATAATTATAAAAATGGTTTTAAAGCTGCAAAAAAAATTAAGTGTCCCACTATAAATATTCTTGGGGATCAAGATAAGATGTGTCCTATAAAAGAAGGTAAAAAATTAGCAGACAATATTGAAGATTCAGAAGTCGAAATAATTGAAAACTGTGGTCATATGATTTTGCTTGAAGAGGCAGGCACATCTTTAGAATTATTAAAAAAATTCATAAGAAAAAATCATCCTGCAGAATAGATGTAAAAAAACTTTATTTAGTAGAAGGTTTATCAGGCTTAGTCAGTTCTTCTAGTTTTCGCATTTCTTCTTCTTGCTTAAGGCGTTCTTGCTCCTCACGTTTTTTTTTTCGTTCTTCAGCTTTCATTTTAAGCTTTAATTCTTTTTGCATTTTACGGTCACCCGCTTTTGATTTATGATTAAAATGAATTCCCATAGTAAACTCTAACTGCCTTATACTAAAAAAATAAATTTATTTCTAGTAGGTAATTTAACCTATTTTCTTGAAAGCCAGATGATAATTACAAAAACAAGTACTACAATTACTTGATATAATACAAGAAGTCGCATCAGTTTATTACTATGCTTTTTATTTAATTTACCATTAACAGCCATGGCGAAACTCCTATAATTATTGCTCCAAGAACTCCTGCAATAAATATTACTAATATAATTTGTAGTACATACATATTAACCGTATAGTATAAATCTTCTCTTGAAAGAAACATGAATTGTCGCATATATTAGGATATGGCAGAAATACTTAATGGACCATCAATCTCTAAGCATGATAAACCAAAAAAATTAATTTTTATGCTTCACGGGTACGGTGATAATGCAGCAAATTTTATGCATCTTGCAAATCCAATTGATAAAGATGAGTGGGGAGTACAGTATATAGCTCTGAATGGACCAGGATTTATCCCAGGTAATTTTATGGGCTATCAATGGTTTGATTTATATCCAAATGGAATTTACATTGCAGAAGCAGGTCCTAAAGAAATTCAACTAATACAAAAAGAAATCAATAATGTTATCATTAGGATTGTGGCTACAATAAAACATTACTGCTCTTCACTTAATTTAAATTTATCAGATTGTATATTGATGGGTTTTTCACAAGGTGGAATAATGACATTTGAAGTCGCGAATTTTCTCAAGGAAAAATTAGCAGGATTAGTAATTCTTTCAGGGAGAATTATGAAAGAAGATACAATTAATAATTCTGTTTTACAACAAACACCAATTTTTATTTCTCACGGAGAAAGAGATGAAGTTATTCCAATTAAAAGTTTTCACAACTCAACAGATTACTTAAGTGCTAATAAATGTAATTTTGAATCACACATCCTTCCGTTAGATGAACATAATATTTCCCCAGAGGCAATAATTTTATTACAAAATTTTATAAAAAAAATACTATGATGTCATCGAATCTTAATATTATAATCACATTGTAATAATATGACTTGGGTGAGTAAATAAAAATGAGTGTAATTGGAAATCCAGCACTAGTTTTGAATGCAGATTTCCGACCACTTTCATATTACCCTCTCTCTCTGTGTTCTTGGCAAAATTCTGTTAAATCTGTTTTTTTAAATCGCGTTTCTGTAATTGAGCGTTACGACCAATCTGTAAGTTCTCCTACAATATCTTTTAAATTACCTAGTGTTATAGCACTTAAAGATTATGTAATGCCTCAGCGTAAACCTGCTTTTACAAGGTTTAATGTTTTTCTTCGTGATAATTTTACTTGTCAATATTGTGCTAAAAAATTTCCTGCTAATGATCTTACTTTCGATCATTTAGTGCCACGCTGTTTACATGGGAAAACAACTTGGCAAAATGTTGTTTCAGCTTGTACAACTTGTAATTTAAAAAAAGGTCGTAAGTTATTACAAAACACGGAAATGAAATTATTACAAAAACCAACTCAACCTAACTCCATACAACTTCAAAATAATGGTCGTAATTTTCCTCCAAATTATTTACATGATAGTTGGAGAGATTATTTGTATTGGGATACAGAATTAGAGAATTAGATTTTTTTTGAAATAGCAATTGCAGTCTTACAACCAATTTCAATTACTTTTGTCATGACTTTATAAGCAGGTGCTTTTTCTGCACCATACTCTAGTCCTATGTCATGATGCTCTAACTCATCCTTTTCAAATTTTGCGATAGTTTTCTTTAGTTCTTTTTCATCATCTTCTAACAACTCTTGTTGCTCTCTGTAATGTTCACCAATTACTTTTTCGACAGCAACAGTACATGCCATTGCAGCTTTTTCTCCTATCAGAGCAGTTCCTGCTCCTAAAGTAAAGCCAGCCACATTCCATAAAGGTAGTAAGGCTGTAGGGCGAACACGCTTTTCAATTATAAGTTCATTAAACTTTTCTATATGTTCTTGTTCCTGATCTGCCATATGTTGGATTGTTTTTCCTATTTTAGAATTTTTTCCAAAAACAGCTATTTGACCATCATAAATTCGTGTCGCTCCATATTCTCCAGCATGATCAACTCTTATTATTTCATCTAAAATGGACTTTTCTGTTGAAGCCACACTCTGTTTAATAGTTTTCTTTTTTTTAAAAGATTTTTTTTTAATTTTTTTCTTTTTTAAAGCCATGGTTATTCCAGATATATATTGCATTTATTATAAAAATCAAAAATAATAATAAACTGTTTATTGTCGCGGCTGAAAGACCAAAAATAATCCAGATAACATCCTCACAATTTACAACTGCTTTAGACAAGATTTGCTCTTTAAGATTATTGGCATTATTTGTTATATCTAATCCTCCAGAACAACCAGATGGGCCAGGCAGTATTTTATTCTCTATACCAACATGCCAGATTGAATAAAATAGCCCATAAATAATGATAATTTGTACACCTATAAAAAACCAAATTTTTGATTGCCAGCGAAAAATAAAAAAAATTATAAATAATCCAATTAAAGCATAATATGGTTCTCTTTGTTTAAGACACATTTTACAAGGCTCAATATAAAAATAATACTCAGCAATTAATGCTGATCCAAGAGCCGTTATGCTCAATAAACCTAATAAATAAAACCAATATTTTTTTAACATTAAAATAATTTAATTAGTAACACACTTCCTGCAAGAAGAATAAAAAATAAAATTGCTAAGAAATTAAAATACTTATTAATAAAAAACTTGATTTTTTCTCCAAAAATAAAAAGTAATCCTGCCAATAAATAAAACCTTAATCCTCTTGCAATAAATGCAGTAAATATAAATAGAAATATGTTTAGACCGAATACACCACTTGCTATTGTAATAAATTTAAAGGGAAAAGGAGTGAAGCCTGCTCCCAAAACAATTAGTATTCCATATTCTTTGTAGTAGTTTTCAAAAGTATTAAAAGAATTCGTTAAATGATAAATTTCAACAATTAATACACCAACACTATTATAAAAAAAATATCCTATCGCATAGCCTACTGTTCCACCAATTACTGAAGAAAATGTACATATAAATGCATATGACCATGCTTTAGTTCTTTTAGCAATAATCATTGGGATCATTAATATGTCAGGTGGAATTGGAAAAAATGAACTTTCGGTAAAAGACACAATACTCAAAACCCATGAAGAGTATTTGTGTTCAGCCTTACTCAGTGTCCAGTTATATAGAGATCTTAATAATTTCATTATTTTGGTAGGAGTAGAGGGAATCGAACCCACACCACCGAAGTGACCGGATTTTGAATCCGGCGCGTCTACCAGTTCCGCCATACTCCCA
>CAYQFB010000074.1:0-4505 GCA_964416705.1 uncultured Alphaproteobacteria bacterium | reverse complement strand
CAGAGGCTGCAGTTAAAGGACCTTTAGCGGCAGTCCAAAATGACGATCTAATTGAAGTTGATGTTAATAACGGCAAATTGCATTTAGATGTTTCAGATGAAATAATAACTGAAAGATTAAAATCATATCAACCTATTTTGCCAGACATTAAAGGTGGATATCAAAAAATGTACATTGATCATGTTATGCAAGCAGATAAAGGTGCAGATTTAGATTTTTTAGTTGGTAAAAGGGGTTCTGAAGTAAAAAGACATAGCCACTAAAAATAAATGAGTAGTAACTTTGTTCCATTAACAGCACATGAGTTAGTAGCTAGAATTAACAATATCCCAAAAGTTAATTTAGCTTTATTACCGACTGTTTTAGAATTTGCTCCCAATATTTCGAAAGAATTAGGAGTAAAACTTTATATAAAAAGAGATGATTGTACAGGTCTTGCATTTGGAGGTAATAAAACTAGGCACTTAGAATTTATAATGGCGAAGGCTTTATCTGGACACTATGATTGTATTTTAACTGGTGCCGCGTCTCAATCTAATTTTTGTCGTCAGGCAGTAGCTGCAGCAAATAAATTAAATTTAGATAGCTACTTAGTTTTAATACATGGAATTAAAGGTAAGATGATGCAAGGTAATTTTTTATTGTATAATATTTTAGGTGCAAACGTTGATGTTGTTGAAGGAGAAGATTTAGAGCAAATACCTAAACATTTAGATAAAAAATATAATGAGCTTATAAAAGAAGGAAGGAAACCTTTGCTGATTTATGGCGGTTTTGGAAAAGAAGACACTGTTCTTGCTGGAATAAGTTATGCTAACGCAATGGCAGAAATAGATTTACAAATGAAAGAACAAAATTTTATGGCTGATCATCTATTTGTTACTGCTGCTAACATGACTCAAGCTGGTTGTGAGTTAGGTGCTAAAATCCTGGATTGGCCTACACGAATACAAGGAATTTCCCCTGTTTATTGGGAGATGAATATTAAAAAAGATATTGCTAAGATATGCAATGCAGGAGCAAACATGCTTGATGTAAATTTAGAATTTACAGATGATATGATTAATCATGATAATACCTATGTTGGTGAAAAATATGGAGTAGTTACAAAAGAGGGAATTGAAGCAATAAAGCTTCTTGCAAAAAAAGAGGGAATTATTTTAGATCCTGTTTACACATCAAAAGGTTTTGCGGCTCTCATAGATTATGTAAAAAAAGGTATTATTAAAAAAGGAGAAAATGTAATATTCATGTTTACCGGTGGCAGTCCCGCTGTTTTTGCATATAATGAAGAGCTATCGAAATGAAATGCATAAATGTTTAATAAAAAAAATTTCAAAATCCAATTATCAATTAATGTAAATATTTATGATTAAAGGTATTATACCAATGACATATTGTTTTTTTAATAAAAACAATACAATTGATATCTATGCTATGCATGATCAAATATCTTTAATAAAAAAACTAGGATCAAATGGAATTGCTTGTTTAGGTTTAGCAACAGAAGTTAATAAACTTGATTTTATGGAAAAGAAAAAAATTATTGAACTAGTAGCTGAAATTTCTAATGGTAGTCTACCTCTAGTTGTTACAGTATCTGGTAAAAATATAATAGAATATAAAAAATTAATTGAGCTTGCCCAATATTATGATGCCAGTTGGATTATATTTCAACCAATGTTAAAAAATAACACCACCGATAAAGACTGTTTTGATTTTTTTAATAAAATTATTAGGTTAGTTGATAAAAAAACTTTGGTTGGAGTTCAGAATGCAAAAGAATATATTGGTGTGGGTTTAGAGTCACCGCAAATAATAAAGCTTTATAATAAATTTGCTAATTTTAGAGCTCTCAAAGGTGAAGCTTCTGCAGTACTTATTCAAAAAGAAATTAAAAAATATCCAAAAAATCTAAGAGTTTTTAACGGAAGAGGGGGGCAAGAAATAATTGATAATTTTTTAGCAGGCTGTTCTGGAATAATACCTTCTTTAGAAGGAACTGATGTATTTTTAAAAATTTATAAATTAACTCAACAAAAAAAAATTATTGAAGCTAGAAAAATTTATAAAAAAATTCTCCCATCAATTGTCTTTTCTATGCAATCAATTGATTCATTAGTTTGTTATGGAAAAAGAATTTGTGCTTATAGAATGGGGATGAAAAAAATATATGATAGAAATCCAGGATTAATTCCAACAAACTTTGGAATCAAGTTAGCAAAAGAATTTGCTAAGGAACTTGGAAAATTTTAAGAAATTAAACTTCTATATCAAAGTCTTTAATATATTTTTCTGATAACTCTATTCCAAGACCTGGTTTTGTATCGTCTAATTCAATATAACCATCTTTGGCCTGAGGTTCTCCATCAAAAATATACCAGAATAATTCATTTCCTATTTCAACAGGCCAAAAAGGGAAATATTCAACAATAGGGGCATTAATACTACTCATTGAAATATGAAAATTGTGCACTTGTCCAGCATGAGGTATTACAGGTATTTGAAATGCTTCTGCTAAAGCACATATTTTATGTGCTTGAGTTATACCACCAACTCTATTCGTATCAAACTGAACAACATCTACAGCTTTTTTTTCTAAAAGTTGTCTAAAACCGAAGAGAGTATATTCATGCTCACCGCCAGAGATAGGTGTTCGGCAACTAGCTTTTAAATCTGCATAACCGTCAATATCATCAGCAATAACAGGTTCTTCAAGCCAACGTAAATTTTCGTTATCAATTAAACGCATCATTCTTTTTGCATATTCAAATGTCCAACCCATATAAACATCCGCCATTAAATCTACATCTTCTCCAACAACAGAACGAACAGTTTTTATTAATTCAATATTTTTTCGCATTCCTTCTGCACCATCATTTGGTCCCCAACCAAGTCTTAATTTCATTGCTTTAAAACCTTGGTCTAGATAATCTTTCGCTTCTTTTGCAAGTGTGTCAAGTGGCTGGCTATAGAGTTTGCTTGCATAACATGGTAATTTTGATTTTGTTTTTCCTCCTAAAAGTTTGAAGACTGGTTGCTTAACTACTTTTCCTAAAGCATCCCAAATCGCAATATCTACAGCACTAATAGCAGTCATCCCAACACCTTTTCTTCCCCAAGCAAGTGTTTGACGGTACATTTTTTGCCAAATATGTTCATAGTCCCAAATACTCTCTCCAATAATTGCAGGTTTTAAGTAATTATCAACAACAGATTTACAAGGCTTTGGTGATAGAGCGGCATTACCAATCCCAATATGACCATCGCTTGTTTCTACTTCAACTACAAGCCAACTTAAAAACTTATATGTAGCCCACTTATCATTTGAAATATTATCTTGATTAACTAGGTCAGCCGCATTCGTACAAAAATTTTCATGAATTTTTTGAACATCACCTTTCCAGGTGTATAACTTTGCTCTTACGTCTATGATAGTAGAAGTCATTTTAGATTCTATAATATTTTTCTGCATTAGATGAAAATAATAACTTTTTATCATTTTCTGAATAATCTTTTGTTATTTCTTTAAAAGACTCCCAATAGTTATCAAAAGTATTAAAAATTTTGTCTACGGGAAAATTAGAAGCAAACATACATCTTTCTATTCCAAAAATTTGAATAGTTTTTTCAACAAAAATTCTTGTTGAGTCAATTGTCCATTGCGGATCAAACATTCCTAAACCAGATATTTTTGCAACAATATTTTCATAGTTTGCTAATTTTTTCATATTTTCTTCCCAACTATGAATATAATCTTCTGTTTGATAGCAAGGCTCCCCTGTATGATTAAGTATAAATAAAACATCATCATATTTATTGGCTAGATCAGCAGCATCTTGCATTTGATGTTTATAAATTTGAATATCAAATGATAAATTACGATTTCTTATATTTTTAAAATTCTCAATCCATGCAGGATTTTTCATAAAATCTTCAGTTGCATGAGAATATTTTGGTTCCTCTTTATTGTAAGATAAAATCTGTCTTATTCCCCTTGTATTTTTATACTCTTGATGAGCATCTAATATTTCAGCAACATTATTTTTTGAAAAATCTGCGAATGCAACAATTGCATTTGGTAATTTGGAGGAATGAGTATCAGCTAAACTTTGAAGCCAAGCTGTTTCATTAACTGGCTTATCATCATCATGTTCAGCTTGTACGTGAACAGATTTAATTATATTTTGATTTTGTGCGTCTTTAATATAATCTTCAAGTAAATAACTTTTTCTAATAGCAGCATAATCTCCAAAGAAAGCTTCACCTTCTGTAACCATTAACCATGAATATTTAGTATGTTCGTTGTTAAGATCCCATAAGTGGTGATGAGCATCTACTATCGGAATACTTTTCATAATTTTGCAATTTTAGTTGAAGAGCAATATTTCTATTGCTCTTCATTTTTAATTTTTAGAAGTTGAAGTTATCAATGTTATCAGGAACAAAGTCTAACATAGGTGCAGCATAAATTAAATTATTTGCATTTATTGCTACATCACCTT